>DATNHO010000134.1:0-6503 GCA_035604895.1 Terriglobales bacterium
CGGTAACAATAGGCTCGTCCGATGCGTTCGAGCAGGCCGTGGGCTTTCATCTTGCGGAGGTCATAGCGGAGTTGTGTGAGGGTGTAGGTACTGGCGGATAGGCCAAAGGTGGTGAGGACGGCGTGATGCATGTCGGCGGACCGCCAACCGTTGAGTTGCGTGCCGCCGTGCAGCAGGACCTCCATCAGGCGCATCATGCGGGTGTCGTGAATCTTGACACCGGCGATTTTAGTTTTGCCGGCCATGACCGGCAGAGCCATGCGTTGAAACAGGGGAAAGTCGACGTGGACGTTCAGGGATTGAGCTTCGAAGCCGGCGAAGCGATCCGTAATGGCGACGAGCTTCTGGCGCAAACACCCCAGATTCTCCAATCCCTTGTTGAGGCCGAGATCTTTCATCCGGTTCACACAGACCTCGACCCGCAGGAAGGTGCTGAACTTTTCATACATGCGGCCCACGAGGTTCTTGCAGTAGATGCGCAGCACGTGGTGACCGTGGTCGAGTTTTTCGAGCACGCTGTGCAGTTTGCCGCGCAGCCGTTTGGTGATGCGCACCCCGAAGATGTAGGCCACCTTGTCGGCGGCCAGGCGGAACAGTCCCATTTCGCAGGATTGTTCAAAAATCCGGTGGATGGGGAAGTGCCGCTTGAAGATGAAGTTGCGGCAGTATTCGATCTGGTTGATGGAGTATTGGCGGTCCAGGTTAACGGCTTTGCGATCCTACTCGGAGAACTTCGGCCCCAGCAGCCAACTCCAATAGTTCAACCGTTTTTCGATGGTGGCAGCGCTGAGCTTATCGGCGGCCGCCGGCAGGGCCTGCGGGTCCGAGGTCGCCAGGAAGGCGTTGTCGTCCTTGCGAAACGCCACTCCTTGGCGGCGGAGTTCGATCTCGATGAAGTTGTGGCCATTCAGATAATACGTCGTTTGAAAGGGCAGGTACGTACCGACGCACATGGCCAGTGGACCAACCACCGGGTCACGGATGTAGAAGTAGTAATGCAGGTATCGTGACGGGACCCGCCGGATGATGCGATAGTCTGGATCCTCGGTAGGAAACTTGGGCATCTTCGAGGTGAACGTGCTGCCCATTTCCATGCTGGTGAAGATGCAATAAACCCCGTGTTGATTGCGGCGCTCCATGCGTTGCAGATGAGGTCGTACCGCATCCTCCTTGCTCACGCCCTTCTGAGCCTTGATTATGGGGATTTTGTGGTTACGGGCGTAGCCTTCCACCCACCCCCGGTATGGGCCGGTCCGCTGGGCCAGAACTTGTGGCGTGATGGGATACAGCCCGTGAACGTCGCGGAAAAAATGCACGATGTGTGCGGGGCGCGTCAGTAGCGGAAGGTATCCCTGGATGACGATGCGGTCGAAACAGTGATATACAAAAACCAGGAAGCGTGCAAACAGCTTCGCGAAAGTTTCCATCGGTCGCCTCCTCAGAGGTTTGGGTCGCTACCAAAATCATCTGTCCGGGCGACCGATGGAATCAACCGGGACCTGGGGCAGCCGTTGCGTTCTTTGCGTCTTTGCGTCTTGGCGAGAAAATAAAGCAGGCCTCTATGACCGAGAACGCCATAGCCAAGGAAATTGTCGACGCCGCTTTCCGCATTCATACGACGCTGGGCCCGGGCTTACTGGAATCGGTTTATCAAACTGTCTTGGCGTATGAACTCGGTCGCCGGGGTCTCCGCACGATGAGCCAGCAGCCGATTCCGGTGGTCTATGAGAATGTCCGCATCGACACCGGCTTCCGGGCAGACCTGGTCGTTGAAGACAAGGTCATCGTGGAAATCAAATCCGTGGAGTTGCTCGCCCCGGTCCACAAGAAGCAGCTTCTGACCCACCTCCGGCTCGCCGACAAGCGTCTTGGCTTGCTCATCAACTTTCAGGTGGCCTTGATCAAAGACGGCATCACGCGCATGGTCAACGGACTCGAAGACGATTCTCACGCCAAGTCGCCAAGCCGCAAAGAAGACGCGTAGGGATACCTCGTCACCCTCTCCCTGGGATTTCAAGGGGCGTGTCCGACGTGATGTTGATGTACTTGCTGAATGAAAGGAATCAGCTCGGGTAATGACTCGCTCACCCGATAGCCTGGTCCCCTCCGGCTCGGGGCAACCTGATCCGGAGACGCGGGACGACAAAGCCTTCACCTGTCGGAGGGAGGGCGAGGCGAATCTGCGGGCCGCAACACAAGTGAACGCCGTTACAGCATCGTCATATCCACCAGCGATCACGCCGACTCAGCTGGAGCTTTTCCCGGGGCCAGCCTGTCCCTTGGAGGCGAAGCCTGCTACGGACCGGAGTACAGCGAGAATGGAACCGGTCCACCGGGGCGGTGTAGAGGGCGGTGGCACGCAGAGACAGCGCATCGACACAACCGGAGAGACCCTGTTCGGTCCGGTGGGGGCAACTCCAGCCGGTAGGGAAGCGTATAAGGGTGATCCCCGAAAGCGCAGTATCGACGCCGAGCAGGGAGTCGGAGGTGGCCATAGTACCGGTGAACCTCGGGAAAACCGAGGGGAGGGAAGGGCCGCTACTCCCATCATTGGTCCACTGTGGGGAAAGGCAGCCGGATTGCCCCCGCGAGGGAAGGCTCAACCCCGGTCCAATCAAGCTAAGCGCAAAGCGCCCGCGAGATTAGACCATGCCCGCAAACTGCAAAGGACCCTATACCGGGTGGCCAAGCAACAACCGGAAAGGAGGTTCACGCTTCTCTACGATAAGGTCTGTCGGCAGGACATCCTGCAAGAGGCCTGGCGACGGGTGAAGTCCAATAAGGGTGCAGCCGGTGTGGACGACGTGGATATCGACGAGGTACGGGAGTATGGCGAAGCGCGGTTTCTGGGCGAGATCGAACAGGAACTTCGTAACGGCAGCTATCGGGTTTCGTTGGTCCGGCGGGTACACATCGACAAGCCCGGACAGCCAGGGAAAACCCGGCCTTTGGGCATCCCCACGGTCAGCGCGAACTGCACCGGAACGCAATTCGCATTTGGGATGGGCGGAGATCCGCCATCCATTCCATCCACTTCGCGGCCAGCGCTTCCAAGTTTTGAAGGCGCGCCGAATAGCAGGTATTGACACCCTCCTACTCCGGGAATTGGATCGCGGTAGCTTCAGCATTGCGCGCGAATGGACAGACTGGGCCGATCCGTCTCCGTACTGCTCGCTCGGTTGGCCACCGCAGCGACTCGACGCTGACTCGCTTTTCGAGTTGGCCACCCTACTGGAGCAACTGATTATTCCCGAACAAAAAGGTTGAAAAATGTATTTCTCTCCAGTACAATCAGACCAGTTGTATACGTGGTCTGATAGCAATGAAGAAGAACGAGCCTGCTGCCACCTTGAGAAGACGCCGCCAAGCTCTCGTGCGCCAACTGCCCCCACTCAAGGCGATCCTGCGCGGGTCGCTGATCGAGCGTTACAAACGCTGTGGCAAGCCAGGGTGCAAGTGCGCCGACGGTCCCGGTCATGGACCCAAGTTCTACCTCTCGGTGAGCTATCCGGGCTTGCGGCCGCAGATGGATTACGTGCCGCAGGAGTCTCACGCTCAGACTGCGGAGTTTGTCGCCAACTACCACCGGGCCCGCGAGATCTTAGAAGCGATCTCCGAGATCAACCACGAACTGCTGCGCCGCCGGGAGGCGCTCTAAACGGTCGCCATGAGCGAAATGCCTTCCGCCCTCCAAGCGCCCATCGATGCCGGATTGGGTGGCGTGCTTCTCGCCAATATGGTCGAAGCCTGGCTCGCTGGCAACCCAGACTGTTTGGCAAGTGCGGAGGCAATCGATGAACCCCAAGATCACCGAACAGCACCTGAGCAGACCCGCCTACATTTATGTGCGCCAGTCAACCAATGCCCAGGTGCTCCACCATCAGGAAAGCACGGAGCGCCAGTATGCATTGCGAGCGCTGGCGCTGGAACTGGGCTGGAGCGAATCGGCGATCCGCACGCTCGACCGGGATCTGGGAATGACCGGCAGCGAGATGACCCGGCGGGAGGATTTCAAGACTCTGGTGGCGGATGTCTCGATGGGCCAAGTGGGTGCGGTGTTTGCGCTGGAAGTCTCGCGACTGGCGCGCTCCAATCTCGACTGGTACCGTCTGCTGGAGTGGTGCGCGCTTACCGCGACGTTGGTGATCGACGAAGACGGGTGCTACGATCCGTCGGATTTCAACGACGGCCTCTTGCTCGGATTGAAGGGGACTATGGCTCAAGCCGAGCTGCATTTTTTGCACGCGCGCCTCCAGGGCGGTAAGCTCAACAAAGCGAAAAAAGGCGAGTTGCGTTTCCCGCTCCCGGTCGGTTATTGCTACGACGAGCAAGGCCGCATCGTTCCGGACGCCGATGCAGAAGTGCGGGGTGCGGTGGAAATGGTGTTTCGCCTTTTTCGCGAAACGGGCAGCGCCTACGCGGTGGTACATCGCTTCACGGAACGGGGGTTGCGATTTCCCAAGCGGGCTTACGGCGGGGCATGGGATGGCAAGATTATATGGGGCCGGTTGAGCCACAGCCGCGTGTTGGGTGTACTCAAGAACCCATCCTATGCGGGGATGTACGTCTTCGGCCGTTACCAGTATCGCCGTGAGATCAGCCTCGATGGCGAAGTTCGTAAGCGAATGCAGGCGGTTGCGATGCCCGCCTGGCGCGTCAGTTTGCAGCAGCACCACGAGGGATATATCACTTTGGAAGAGTTCGTGAACAATCAGGAACGTTTGCAGAAGAACCGCACCAACGGCGAGGAGACGGTATTGAGCGGCCCGGCGCGTGAAGGACTGGCCTTACTACAAGGCCTGCTGTTGTGCGGCAACTGCGGCCACGCGCTCACCGTACGCTACCGCGGCAACGGTGGCATCTATCCCACCTATCAATGCAATCTGTTGCGTCGCGAAGGTCTGGCTACTAAGTCATGCATGGTCTTTCGCTGTGACTTGCTCGATGGGGTCATTGCGGAGGAGATGCTGAAGGCACTGCAGCCGGCCGAACTGGAACTTGCCCTGGCGGCTCTCCACGAGCTGGAATCGCGAGATCAGTCGATCCTGCGCCAAGGGCAGATGCGGCTCGAACGCGCCGAGTATGAAGTCGCGCTCGCCGAGCGGCGCTACCAGGAGGTTGATCCTGCCAACCGTTTGGTAGCGGGCACACTGGAGCGGCGCTGGAACGACGCGCTGGTTCACTTGGACGACCTCAAAAAGGAAGCCGCGGAATTTCAGCGCCAGGAAGCCCACGTCGCCACGCCCGAGCAGAAGGCCAAGGTCCTGGCTCTAGCAAGGGATCTGCCGCGATTGTGGCACGCTCCCACCACGCAGTCCAAGGACCGGAAGCGGATGTTGCGACTACTGATCAAGGATATCACCGTGGAGAAGCCAGCCAATCAAAAGCAGCTCCTGGTGCATATCCGCTGGCACGGCGGCGCCTGTAGCGAAGTCTCTGTGCAACTCCCGCCCAACATAGCAGACCGCGTGCGCTACCCTTCCGCGGTTGTCGACAAAATTCGAGCACTGGCTCGCAACATGCCCGATGGCGAGATCGCCGATAGGCTCAAACGCGAAGGACAGGCCAGCGCAAAAGGCCGGCCGTACACAGCGAAGATCATCCAGTGGATCCGTTGCCGCTATCGGATTCCACCTGCTGAGATCAAGAGGCCTGAGGAGTTGACTGTCCAACAAGTGGCCACGCGGTTTGGCACGAGCGATCAAGTCGTCTATTATTGGATCGAGCACGGCATCATCCGGTCGCGTCGGATTAACTCCGGAATGCCGCATTGGATTACCCTCAGTGATACAGACGAACAGAAGCTTCGCGAATGGGTGCGCAAGTCATGCAGGATTCAGCCGGTATCCTGAAGGCCATTGGAGGAAGTGCATTATGAAACCACCGTCCCCACGGTGAAGGACCGAACGGTACAGATGGCCGTGAAGTTAGTGATCGAACCCTTGTTCGAAGCTGATTTCGTGCCCTGTTCGTTCGGGTTCCGCCCGGAGAAGACACCGCGCATGGCTCTCAGCATTATCGCTGAGAAGACCCAGGCCGGCTATTCTCACGTGGTGGACGTTGACTTAAAATCCTACTTGGATACGGCTTCATACTGCCCCCTGGTTCATGAAAGTTGTCCGAATAGCTCTGGCTGCTGATCCACGACTTTGATCCGCAAGCCTTTACGGCGGCCCTGCCTCACCAGCACGGCTTTGAGTTCTCCGCGCTTTACACGTTGCAACACCGTCTGCCGCGAAACGCCCAGTTTCAGCGTGGTCTCCAGCATCGGCAGGTACTCCGACGGCGCCTCCTGCACGATGCGCGCCCGCAGTTCATCGGTGATTCGAATCTGCCAAGGCGCACCGGGCGTGACCTGCTCGCCGGCGATGAATCCATCGGCCAGCCAGCGATGAATCGAAGATGTGTTCATGCCCAGAATCTGCGCCGCCTTGCGGATCGAAACCAGTTCGCCGGTGGGCGGCTCGGCGGGTGGCTGAAATCGAGGGATGTTGCGATAGCGC
>DATNHO010000135.1:0-12873 GCA_035604895.1 Terriglobales bacterium
TACTCGGCGGCGGCTTCGTCTTCTGGGGCGCCGTGGCGGCGGAGCAACTGGGGCAGGTTCTGCGAGAATGCCGAGCGCGGCAAAACCATGTCGCATCCTACTTCGTGCGCCTTTTGCTTCAAGTCGCCTTGCACGTGCGACAGAAATCCGATGATCGAAGTCTTCTTCAGCTTGCTCTTGAGTTTCGGAATCAGGGTCAGGGGCTTGGCGTTCGCGTTGTTCATGTCGAAGATGACCAGCGACGGCTTCTCTTCTCCGTTCAGCTTGATCCGCTCCAGCATATCTTTTTCGTTCTTGACGAATTCGACTTTGACGTTGAGCTTGCGCGCCGTCTCCTGAATCTTGGCCTGGAAGAACAGATCATCGACGAAGGCGAAGATGCGCGAGTTAGCATCGTCGTTGGGCGGCAGCGGCTCGGGTTCCACGGGAGCATACGCCGGAGCAAAGCCGGGGCGTCCGCCTCGGCCGCGCCCTCCTTTGTCTCCGCCGAGCGCGCCGCGATAGCTGTGATCCATGGGAGCGCTGTAGATACCGCTCACTTGCTGGCGATCGCGACCGCCGGGCTGTCCCGAGCGATTCGATGGACGGCGTCCCCGCCGCCGTCTGCTTCTCCCTCCGCCTCCGGAGGGATTTCCGGGTCCAACATTCATATTGTTTCTCTTTGTGTAGTGTGTGGTCTTGCGTTTCAGCCCACCCGCAGGCGGACTCGATTTCAGTGCCTCGGTGCAACCGCGTTCCGGGTAGTGCCTCGACTCACGCACATGCACCGATCATGCGTGGAAACCCAATGCGGTTGGAGTTCATCCGTGAATGATCTTTGTCCGTCTAAGGCGCCTGGAGCTTATGGGCGCGGGAGGCCAGCTAGGGAGCATGGCCGCTTGGGAACACTCTGATGGTATCTCCCGCGGCGGATAGAGCGCAAGTCCTAACTGACTTTAGTTTTGCACAGAAGTAACTATTGGCCTGCTTTTCGGTCAAGCGCGGTGTTTACCATTTCTGCTGGACTCTAGCTTTCCGCGCTCATTTGCCGCGCCCATTGCATGGCTTGCCAGTAACACTCCACGACATCGGCTTCGCTGAGATGAAGTTTAGAGGTGAGTTCACTCGCAGTTTTCCACTCACCCGATTCCTGCGCCAACATGAGTTGATAGAACGGCCGCAGACGGCTGGCTCCGCCGAGCAGCACCGACTTGGTTTCCTGATCGATGGGAATGTTGTCGAGCACTTGAGACATGGGAAGCTCAAGAATGACATCCATCATTGAAAGCAGGCCCATCAGGAACAGGTCGGAGTCTCCATGCGGAATCTTGGGCGAGAGCAGTTCGCAAAAGCGGGCGCGGACCATGGCGGAAAGCACCAGCTCGCTGCTCTTGCCTTGTCCAGCGCCGAGGGTGGCCACCAGGCGAATCCAGCGGCGAACTTCGCGTTCTCCCAAAATTGCCAAGGCGTGCCGCACCGAGTGAATTTCATTGGAGAATCCGAACGCGGCGGAATTGAGGTAGCGTAGCAGGCGGTAACATAACGAAGCCTCGCCTTTGACTACATTCTCGATCTCGCGCACATCCAACTCGGCCTGCGAGACCGCTGTCAGCATACGCAGGTAATTGAGCTGGTTGGCGGGGATTTCATGCGCCGTAAGCACTTCCGGCCGACGGAAAAAGTATCCCTGGAAGTACAGAAAACCGGCTTTCCTGGCGGCGATGAACTCTTCGCGGGTTTCCACCTTCTCGGCCAGCATGCGGCAGCGCCACGGTCCATAACGTTTGACCATGGCGGCAGCGTCAACGGGGGAAGTATCCCTGAGGTCCACTTTGATGATGTCGGCAATATCGGTCAGGGTTTCGCGAGGGTCGTTGACGGCAAAATCGTCGAGCGCGATCGTATACCCCGCCTCTTTCAGCCGCTGGCAGGCCGCCACTACCAGGTCATCAGCGGGGACCGTTTCCAGAATCTCGACCACCGCCTGTTCCGAAGGCAGCAGGGTAATGTAGTCCTTGAGCAAGATGTCGCGCGTGCAATTGATAAAGGCTCGGCGTCCGTCACAGAGCACGTCCAGGCCAAGTAACATTGCAGTATTCAGGGTGCTGCGCGAAGCCGCGTCCGCGTCCGCGTGTGTAAAAAAATCTTCGACGCCGTCCCGAAAGAGTAGCTCGTAACCGAAAACCTTCTCGTCCGCGGTGAGGATCGGCTGGCGGGCGACGAACTGGGTTCCAGGTTTAGGAGCCGGTTTCGCTTCACCGGGGTTGAGAGCAGAGGAAGGAGCGGTCACATTTCATCTATCGGCACAACCGCGCAAGAGGTTAATTTGCCTTTTCGACCCCGCTCGTCATTGACCCGCCCAGCATTGACCCGCTCATCAGCGGTGCGGCGACTTGTGTTTTTCATTCCTCCACCCATTCTGCGCTGCAGGTGTAGCACTTCCAGCTATTCTTGCGGACCGGAACGGGAAAGGATAAGAGCAGCCACAGCCCATAGGTCCAGAAGCGATTGATCTTTTCGAATCCTATATCGAGCGAGTAACAGCGAGGACAGCGGGGCTGAACAAACGACTCTCCAACTTCCTCTTCGCTGAACTCCGGCGGGATAGGCTCGTCGAGAATTGCCCTTGCCGACTCGGCGTCCTGCTGATGCACCTGCAATCGAATACCGCCGATGGCATTCGACAAAAGCCAATCCATGCGCACCAGGTTACCATCGGCCAACGCGCAGGCAATTCCCGCCGACTCCAGTTTGCCCTTGGCGAGCAGGGCCTCGGGAACATCGCGGAAATGCTGGAGAGTAACCAGTTCGGTGGACATCTTGAAACTTGACGCGGCGGCTTTCGCAAGCGAGAGCGCGCGGAGCCGCACGAGCCAGAATACCCCGTAGTTCGGAATCCTGCTAGCAGCGCGGATTTCTAAGTCGTCGCAAAAAAGGATGCGCTCCGCCTTCGCAGAGCGCGTCGGGCGTCACGCTTTCTCTTCCCTATTGGACGGTCAGCGTAATTTGCACGGGATTGGTGACTGAGCCTGCAGTTGCAGTAACCGTGACGGAAGTGGTGCCGGCCGGTGTTCCGGGATTGCCCGTCTTGCCGCTGTTGCTGCTACTACTGCCGCCGCCGCAACCTGGCGCGCATAGGGTAAGAGCAAGAACGACGACCAGTCCCAGTCCGCCGCGCCACCGTCGTTTACGATTCCCCGCCGATACCATCAGTCCCAGAACGCCCGGAAGCAGCAAGGCGTAAAAGATTCCGTTGCCGTGCCTGAAGGGACTTCTGTTCAAGCGTGTGGACGCAGCTGTCGTCGTGATCGTCAAGGTCTCACTGGTTGCGGAAGCGGCAGCGAAGGTACAACTCGCTTCCGAAGGCAAGGTCGTCGAGTTGCAACTGTAGCTTATCGTTTGGCTAAACCCGCCCAGCGGTGTGACGGTCAGCGTCGTCATCCCACTCTGCCCAGGAGCAGTTATGGTGACGGTCGCGGGAGTGGCTGCGATCTTGAAACCTTGCACGCCCAAGCTCTGCGCCGACGAGGTCGAGTTCCCGAAAGTGCTGTTCCAAGGGTAGCCTGCCGTGATCGAGTACGTTCCCCCGGCAAGAGCGCTGGGATTGTAGTTGAAGGTTGCGGTGCCATTGCTAAGTACGCCGGTGCCTATCAGAGCTCCGTCGTTGAAGAAGTTTAGGTTTCCCGTTGGAGTACCTGCGCCAGAGGTCACGGTGGCCGCTAAGACTATTGGACCGGTTGAGCCTGCGGTTACCGATGTCGGAGAGAGGCTGGTTAATTTCGTGGTCGTCGCAGTAACAGTGGAGACCCAACTCGTGAGCAGGTTGGCCACGTTGATCGAACCCCATCCGGTAGCCTCATCGAAGCCGACGTTAACCATGTAGCCCGGGAGACCAGTGGTGAGTGTGGCGCCAGGCGTGCTGTTATTGCACATGCTCGGCGTCGTGAGCGTGCAACCGGTGACGCCGCTCGACGCTACGGTGACGTCGTTGAAGACACCGTTGCTCGTGGTCGCCGCCAGATTGTAAAGACCAGGGTTGAGCGTGCCTTGCCC
The DNA here is from genome assembly GCA_035604895.1 of Terriglobales bacterium. GTDB lineage: Bacteria > Acidobacteriota > Terriglobia > Terriglobales > Acidobacteriaceae > JABDBE01. The sequence continues at coordinate 4,033 of DATNHO010000135.1, forward strand.
TGCTCCTTCCTTCTGATCGAGAAGTGCAGTGATACCAGCCATATCCGGCGCGGATGCCGAGGTTCCGGAGAATATTTCGAAACTGAAGCTGCCGTTGGTCACGACACAAGAGCCTCCACTGGCGGCAAGACAGCCGAAGTAACCGTCGTGGCTGGAAGCGCTGAAGGCAACGTCCGGAGTGTAGCGGCCAGCCCGTTGCGGAGGAACGCCAGTGCCCACTTGCCAAGTCGGGGTCGCGATGAATTTACTGACGCCGCCTCCCGTTCCGGCTACTTGGAGCTTCATGCCGTTCATAGGCTCGTTCCATGCACCCTCCGGGATATAGCGGATCGCCGACTCGAAGCCGGCGCCGTTGTTTGGGTTCCAGTATAGGTTTTCGTTAGCATCGGCGAACTCTGTGCCGCCGACGCACGTTGCATAGCTTGAAGAGCAGATTGCATTCGGGCTGAGCGTTTGGGTTGCGGGCGGAGGCGCGAAGGCCTGGTCGCAGCCAGCCGCGCCCGAGTCTCCGGAAGACACGAAAACCGATATACCCTCTCCCGCACCTTGTTTGAACAGCGCGTCCCAAAAACTAACCTCGCTTAATCCTCCCTGAGCTTCGCAACCTCCAAAGCTGATGCTCATGATCTGCGCCGGCACCGGGTTGGTATCGACGATGTACTGGACGTCCGTACTGATACCGTCCGCGGTTTGGCTGTCTGCACTGGCAACAAGAAGGATGGTCGCGCCTTGCGCAATGCTGCCGGAGCGCGTGACATCGAGGGTCGCTTCACTCTGATCTCCAGAAGCGCTGCCGCTGCAGGCGGCCGGACCGGGATCAATGCCAGCCGACGGAACAGTCACAATTGGTACGTTCGCGGTTACTGCTGCCTGAGTGGCGAAATTCGTGATGTCTGCTGTGCAGACGCGCGAACGCCCAACAATGGCAATGGTCTGGCCGGCCCCGTTGATGCCTCCCGTAACGCCGTTGGTGTTGTAGATCGTGGCGAAGTCGGCCGGAAATATGACGTTCTGGCAGACACTGCCATTGCAGAACGTGGCTTCCGGAGTGGGGTTCACTCCGGAGTTCGAAGAGAAGTTGTTGGACTGCGCGTGCACCGTTTCAGACCGGTGTTGCGCATAATACTTGACGGTGAACAAACCGCTAATGGACTTTAAGACTTGCCCGAGGGCTGCTGGAATTTGCGGATCGGCGGTGATGGAGATACGTTTCTCCCCGCTGACAATGAAGTAATGCATCTCCGTCCCGAAGGCGTTGGCGATCGCCGAAGCCGAACCACTGAAAAGTATCCTCTCCTGGCTATTAGAGACGGAGTCGACCCGAAGACCCTGGGATTGAAGCCAAGCCGTAACCGCATGGATATCGTGCGAGGAAACTCCGAAGCGCTTGCCAATCTCCACCGGGGTCAGCCAATGATGGTAATTGGGCGACCCGAGAGTCTGCTGATCTTGCAGGAATTGCGTGTACGCCTGCTCACGCTGAAGCGGGCGGGCAAGCACCAGTGTGAGTCTCTCAATCGACAGATCGGCAGGAAGCGCGCCAACGTCGTTCTGTGGATTTGCCCATGCCGGATGATGACCGGTCAGAGGAACGCGATCTGCCGGGTTCACCGGCATGCGCACCAGATCGGAAGTCTGCGCCTGCACCAACACGCTGCTGCTTAGGGCCAGCAAAAACGAGAGCAGCGCACAGAAAACGGGGACAGAACGTCGAGGAACAGGGTTGCGTTTCGGTCTTGCAGGGAGCATCACGTCCTCCAATAACTCCAGATAATTTGCGCCTGGGAACAGCGGCTGCTGCAGGGAAGGTGCATCGGATGGGCCGATTATCGCGGAACTCAAGATGGACGTCAACTTTAATTATCTAGTCGCACCAAACACCTTACCGGAAAAAGGAATCGTTTGCGTCCTTTCCCGATTCCGACTCAGAAAATGCTCCGGCATACCTACGTGATCTGGGTGGCCTATCTCTCGACCCTTAGATTAGGCCCATGGAACCGCGTAGAAAAGAACGGCGTGGAAAAGAATCGCATGGAAAAGCAAGGCGCGGAAAATTTCATCTTCTCTTGACGGTTGTTCTTTTCGTCGGTTCTGTAGCGGCGGCTCAGGCTTTTCCCGAGGTTCCAACAAAACACAAATTTTGGGATGCAACCAATAAAGCACTCTTTGCCAGCCACGCCGCGTTGGAAGCTGTGGACTTTGACATCACCCATCGCAATTTGAGCGATGGAGGGAAAGAACTGGACCCAATGGCAAGGGCGCTCTGTGAGAGCGGAACCGCAGGTCAACTGGTCTTTTTCGGAGGAAGAATGGCTGGCGTCGTGGCCATCACTTATCTGCTGCACAGAACCGGACACCACAAACTGGAACGCAGCTTTCCGATTTACGCCAGCGGCGATTCCGCTTATGGCGTGGCTTACAGCTTCGCGCATCGCTAGACTGGAAATTTATCTTGCCCGAGCCAGCACCAGGGTTATGTCATCGGGTTGCTCGTTGGCGCCAATCCAGTCATCCACGGCCGCGGTCACAATTTCGCTGATGCGCGGCAGCGGCAAATCACGATTCTCCCGCAACAAGTCAATCAGCCTACGCTCGCCGAACTCGCCAAAATCATTCTCTGGCTCGGTTACACCATCGGTGTAAGCCAGCAATAATTCGCCGCGCCGGAGTTCGACCGAACCTTCCTCATAGCTTCTGCTATCGAACAGCCCGACCACGGTTCCTCCGCATTCCAACCGGCGAATAGAACCATCTTGGCTCATGATGATGGGCGGCAGGTGCCCACCGTTGCTATAAGTGAGCTTGCGTTTTGCACCGTCGTAAATCCCGAGGAATAACGTCGCATATTTCTCTGGCGGCGTACTTTCGTAAAGCTGGTGATTCAACAGTGAGAGCAAAGCCGCGGGAGACACATCCACACCATGCAGGCCCGAGGCTAGCATGACATCGGAACTCAGCGCTGCGCCCACGGCCGCGGGTTCACGCAAGACCGGTATGTCTTGCAGGCTGTAAGCGCGCACCGCGGAGTGGATGGTCGCCATCAGCAGGGCAGCCGAGATTCCTTTGCCGCTGATGTCGCCGACGGCCAGAATCAGCCGATCAGAATCGAGAGCCAGGAAGTCATAATAGTCACCGCTGACGGTCCGGGCCGGCCGGAAAAATCCGTGCACTTCAAGTGACGCAAGCTGAACGCTGTCATGAGGAAACAACTGCGCCTGGACTTCCCGCGCGATGACCAACTCATTCTCCAGTCGCTGCTTGTCTTTCTGTTCTTCGATCAGCTTTTCGAGAGACGCGGTCATGGCATTGAACGAGGTCGCCAACGTGGCCACCTGGTCACTGGACTTCACCGGAATGCGATGGCTGAAGTCCCCACGATTGACGAGTTGCGTGCCTTCGTAAAGTTGCGCCACCGCGCCAGTCACGGTGCGCGTGAGCTGAGTGCCAATCCAGATTGCAAGCAGCTCAATAATGGCGAAAATAATGACCGCGAACAGCAAAAAGAATTCAACCGTGGGCGCAAAATCTCCCTGGGCTTCGAACAAGCGCTCATAGAGTTTGGAAATGCGGGTCTGAACCGTGATGCCGATAGGATTGGCGTTCTCGCCGTTACCCCAATCGGTCACCGGGACGGAAGTAACGAAAAGAACACTGCGATCGAGCGCGCGGGTCGGTGGAGGAATAGCGCCGGAACTGAATATCGGTTTCGCCTGGGTGGTGTCGAGCACGGCCTTCTTGTTGTCTCCGGTGAGGACTTGCGTGCCGTGGGCCGGTCCAGGCTCAGTCCGGTCGACTTTGTGAAGGGTCAACCCCTCATACAGCGTGATTTCGCCCAAAGTGGCCGCGAGAGTTTGCAGCAACTGGTCAAGAGGTTGGCTCGAAACGACCGTCAGATTTCCTTCGTTTACTGGTACGGTCTCGAGTACACGCAGGAAGAGCTTATCGTGATCGCGCACCACGCCGCGGAAGGAATTCTTCATCTGTGGTGGGGCCGCGATCTCTGTTGGAGAACTGTTGAAAACCATTGTCTGATTCAACCAGACGCAGATTTGGCGATTGGCCCAGTGCTTGTCGTTCCGGCGCAGGCTCTCCAAGGAAGCCGTCCATGCCGCCGGTTCGCGTTGTATCTGGGCGGAAAGATGGCGGGCGATTGTGGAATTCGCGGCCGACAGACTGCTCAACTCGGAGTTCAGTCCAGTGGTCACAATAAACGTGGCAAACTGCCCGGCGAATAAATAAAACGAACCGAGCGCCAGCGCAATCAGCAACACCAATGGAACGAAGCCAATAAAAACGTAAGTGACGATCAACCGGTTCCGCAGTCGCCACAGTGCTTTCGCTTTGATCCAGCGGAACGCCAGGATCGAGAAAAAAACGATGACCAAGAAGCTGAGGAAACTAACCCAGCCGCCGAGGCTGTCTCCGTAGGAAAGCTTGAGCAAACCAAACAACTTCTGCAGCACAAACAGCAGCAGATCAAGGGCCAGCAGGTACCACGCGATCAGCGCCACTTTGCTGGCGGGCAGCAATCCCGCTTCGCGAAGCCGCAACCGGAGATATCGGTAACGCAGGGCCATGGTGTAAGACCGAATTATAGATGGGAATCAGTTTCGGGCTTCAGGAGTCAGGCTTCAGGAGTCAGGTTCCTGAAGCCTAGAGCCTGAAGCCTGCCGTTTCAAATCTCCGGATAGAAATCGAAGAACGCCTCGAGGCTGGTCTTCAATTGTTTTTCAATCTCATCCTTGCTGCCTTCCAGTACGTGCATCGTCACGTGTGCCTCGCGGCCATTTTTCAGCTTGAGGGTCGCGTCTCCCACTTCCGCAACTTCCTCCGAGGGCAGCAGCCGCAATCCGTAAACCAGTGTCAGGTTTGCCATGAAGTAATTTTACCTGCATCGGCAGTCGAGAACCTGAAGCTAACGCCTGAAACCTGAAGCCTGCATTTAAGATTTTTCCCGATCTTCATTTAGAATGCCCACGTGCTCCGAAACATCCTCGTAATTCTGATCGCCGTCGGCTCGGCGCAAATGGCCGTCGCTCAGCAATCCTCCCAGCCTCAGGTCAAGGTGAACATGCTGAATGTCTGTTCGCCTTCGCCGGAGGAGCAGCAGGAAATCGCGTCGGCGCTGGCCCGCATCCCCAAGCAACCGCTTTTCAGTCAAGATTTTGAGGTCGATCGCGGACGCTCGACGCTCGAGGAGCGCCCTGATTTTCTTAAGGCGGGCGAGAGTGCGCAATTCTCATCGGATTCCGGCTCTGCCGAATGGGTGCGCATTCGTCGCGAGTTCTCGGTGCAGGCTTCGTTTTCGACGGTGCAGTATTCGTTCAGCCACGATCCGAAAAACATGGTGGAGACGCTCATCTTCCACGTGCGCGATCCCAAGGACCTGATGCAGGTCGCCATCGAAGACAACGCTTCTGCCGTGACCACGCCCGCGAGCATGTTGAATACGAGCACCCCGGCCGCACGGATCAAGCTGGAACGCTTTGGAAAGTCGTCCGTCGTGCTCGCCCGCTGCCCCGGAACTGGGGGCAACCCTCCGCCAGACCAAAGCGCGTACGAGCCGCTGTTCCACAGCGCGACTGCGATTGTGACCAACTATCGCAATCTGTTGGCTGCCCGAAGCATGGTGCCAGCAGAGTTGGCGCGGATAGGCACGGTGGGAGCGACCAGGTCAAAACCAGCAACAAAGCCTGCGGCCGCGAAGCCGACGGCGGAAAACAAATGATCGAGATTGCTTCGGTTTCCCGAGACTCAGAAGTAATCGGATCGGGGCGCTGAACCCAAATCTGGAAATTCGCAATCTAAGAACATACGCTATGGAAGATATCCGCAACGTCGTTGTTATGGGATCGGGCTGTGCTGGCCACACTGCCGCGCTCTATACCGCACGCGCCAACCTGAAACCGCTGGTGCTCGAAGGCCACGAGCCCGGAGGCCAGCTCTCGCTGACGACTCTGGTCGAAAACTTTCCCGGCTTTCCTGAGGGCATTCAGGGGCCGGAGCTGATCGAGAACATGCGCAAACAAGCGTCGCGTTTTGGCGCGGAATACAAGCATGGCCACGTGACCAGCGTTGACCTCAGTCAGAATCCCTTAAAGATCCACATCGGTCATGAAGTCGTCCATACGCGCACTCTCATCATCGCCAGCGGCGCCTCGGCGCGCTGGCTGGGATTGCCTCACGAGCAGCAACTGATCGGACACGGCGTTTCTTCCTGCGCCACTTGCGACGGCTTCTTTTTTTCGGGCAAGGAAATTACCGTGATCGGCGGCGGCGATTCCGCCATGGAAGAGGCGATTTTCCTGACGCGCTTCGCCACCAAGGTCACAGTCATTCATCGCAGCGGGAGTTTCCGCGCCTCGAAGATCATGCTGGAGCGCGCCCAGAAAAACGAAAAAATTGCATTCCTCACCGACACCGTTGTCGAGGATGTTTACGACGTGAACAACAAAGAAGTCACCGGCCTGAAGCTGCGCAATGTGAAGACCGGCAAAGTCTGGGACTTCCCCACCAGTGCGATGTTTCTTGGCATTGGCCACATCCCCAATGCGAAGTGGTTCGAGGGCCAACTCGACACCGATCAGGACGGCTATCTGAAGACCACCAATTACGTCTTCACTCGCGTCGCGGGCGTTTACGCGTGCGGCGATGTGCAAGACCGGCGCTATCGCCAGGCGATCACCGCCGCGGGCAGCGGTTGCATGGCGGCATTGGAAGTGGAGAAATTTCTGGAAGCGCAAGACCAATAACGTGTGGCGCGGGCGCCCACGCCTGCGTGGCTGCACCAATAATCATCCTGGAGATAACTCATGCCGGACGAACGAGCAACCTGTCCTCACGTAAAGGAAATCCGCCAGGTCAAGCCGAGCGGCAAAGGCTGCAAGGAATGCCTGGAGCTGGGAGACACTTGGGTCCACTTGAGGGAATGTCTCATCTGCGGTCACGTCGGCTGCTGTGACTCGTCCAAGAACAAGCACGCCACCAAACATTTTCACCAGACGAAACATCCCATCATGCAATCCTTCGAGCCCGGCGAGAACTGGCGCTGGTGTTATGTTGACGAAATGTTTCTGACTTAAGGAACCCACATCGCAGTCAAGCCTACGTGGAAAAACAATCAACCATCAACATCGGTTGCTTCGCAATTTCTTGCGCACAGGCCGAAAGTCTCCGTTGACATCTGGAACCACGCGGGTAGGATAGTTGGCGTTAAAGAGGGGGAAACCACAGTGGCTAACACACTCCACCGAAGAATTTCAAAGATGCGTCTGGGAGCGGCGGGCGCCGCGCTGACTGTACTTATGCTTGGGGCGGTGACAATCCAATGGGCGGAGGCGCAGACTTTCACTGTGCTCTACAACTTTAGTGGGTCCGTAGACGGCGGTAATCCCTACGGGAGTGTGATCCGTGACACGGCGGGCAACCTCTACAGCACCGCTGCGAACGGCGGCTCTTCCAGCAAGGGAGTAGTGTTCAAGCTCAATAAAAACGATGTCGAAACGCCCCTGTACACATTCACCGGCGGGGCTGACGGCGGAGAGCCCTTAGCAGGTTTGATCCGGGACGCGGCCGGCAATTTCTACGGCACCACCTTCGCCGGCGGCACTTCTGCGAATGGCGTGGCGTTCAAGTTGAGTAAGAGCGGTACCGAAACCGTGCTGCACAGCTTCGCCGGTGGATCGTCGGATGGGGCGCATCCCTGGGGAGCCTTGATTCGAGACAGCGAAGGAGACTTCTACGGAACCACTGTCGGCGGCGGCGCTTCCGACTGGGGAACAGTTTTCAAGTTGAGCGCGAGCGGCACCGAAACTGTGCTGCACACTTTCAACGGAGGACCGTCGGACGGGGAATTTCCCTTCTACACAAACTTGCTCATCGATGCGAAGGACAATCTCTACGGCGTCACCTCGCAGGGCGGCGCTTCTAACATGGGAGTGGTGTTCAAGCTGAGTAAGGCAGGCAAGTTTACCGTACTGCACAGCTTCACCGGTGGAACCAAAGATGGGTGCTATCCCTACGGAACCCCGGCCATGGATACGAAAGGCAACCTTTACGGTACCGCCTACAAGTGCGGTACGGCCGGCTCGGGAGTTTTGTGGAAGATGAACGCGAAGCGCCACGAGACCGTGCTGCACAGCTTTGCCGGCGGATCTTCGGATGGAGCATATCCCTACGCAGGCGTGATCATGGATGCGCAGGGCAACTTCTACGGCGACACCGCTTACGGCGGCTCTTCCAACGACGGAGCTGTGTACAAACTCAGCAGCAAAGGCAAGGTAACCGTGCTGCACAGTTTCACCGAGGCGGACGGGGAGAGCCCGATCGGTGGTCTGATTCGAGATGCGAAAGGCGACATTTACGGCACCGCCTACGACTTCGGCAGTGGTGCGTACGGTACCGTGTGGAAGATAACGCCGTAATCGCGAGGCGCCTGTTGGGTCGGAAGCACTGAGCGTTTCATTCGCCTGTATAGTGGCAGTCACATCGCAGATCACCTACTTGTGATACAACTTCCTGTGATGTTCATGCACGTGCACGGTAGTCATAACTCCATCTTCTCTACCTGCGCAGGCGAACGGTGCTAAGGGCGCTCTTTATTTCTCTGTCGGAGAGCCACTGGCTGCGCGCCGTCGCCGAGCGTTCCTCCATCGGCCAAAGCTTCTCGAGCCGTTTTGTTGCCGGCACTCAGGTCGAGGACGTGCTCCGCGCCACCCGCGCCGTCAACCAGTCGGGCCTGAGCGTCTCCATCGACAACCTCGGCGAAAACGTCACCAACTCCGCCGAAGCCCGGGCCAGCGCTCAGCTCTATCATCAGTTGCTCGACGATATCGCCGCTCA
>DATNHO010000136.1:0-19531 GCA_035604895.1 Terriglobales bacterium
CTGCCGTTGTAGCCTTCGATATCGTGATAGTACTTCTTGGCCTGGCCGTGATCGCGGAGCATGCTGATCTTTTTCGCGAGAGTCGCATCGTTGGTGGTTACTGCGCCGGCTTCGCCGCAGGCTCCCAGATTTTTCCCCGGATAGAAGCTGAATGCTGCGGCCCGGCCCATCGAACCGGCTTTCATCCAGCGATTGTGTTTCTTTGAGAAATACTCGGCGCCATGCGCCTGGCAGGCATCCTCGATCACAATCAGACCATACCGATCGGCAAGTTCCTGAATGGCGTCCATGTCTGCCATTTGTCCGTAAAGGTGGACCGGAACGATCGCAGCCACCGCCCGGCCGCTGCGGCGGCTGATCAGCTTGCCGGACTTGTCGGCGGTGCACTGTTTTTCCAGGTAGTCGCGAAGTTTCCCCGGATCCATGTTGTAGGTGCGCTCGTCGATGTCAACGAATTCCGGAAAGGCTCCTGCCTGCGAAATGGCTTCGGTGGTGGCGATGAAAGTATGCGGCACCGTGACGACCACGTCGCCCGGCTTCACCCCGCAGGCCATGATGGCAAAGCGCAGGGCGTCGGTGCCGCTGCTGATGGCGATCGAGTGGCTGGTGCCGCAGAACGCGGCGAACGCCTTCTCGAAGTCTTCGACAAGTGGACCGCCGATGAACCCTGCGGTGTGCAGAACCTTATGGAAAATGGCGGTAAGTTCTTGTTCCATTTCTACGTGAGGAGTAACCAGATCAAGAAAAGGAATGCTGTTTGTGTTATTAGAAGCGCTCACTTTGTGACCTCCGTTGTTTGTTCGATATAACGAAAAACTCTGGCCGGATTTCCGGCTACGATACTGTTTGGTGGGACATCCTTGGTGACGACGCTCCCGGCTCCCACAATTGCGTTCTCACCAATCGTGATGCCACAGAGGATGGTCGCACCGGAACCGAGGGATGCTCCTTTCCTGATCACCGTGCGCTCGACTTTCCAGTCGGCCTCGGTTTGCAGGTTGCCGTCGGCCGCGGTTGCCCGCGGATAGCTGTCGTTGATGAACATCACGCCGTGGCCGATGAAGACGTTGTCCTCGATGGTGACGCCTTCACAAATGAAGGTGTGGCTGGAAATCTTGCAGCGTTTGCCAACGGTTGCGTTCTTCTGGATTTCGACGAAGGCGCCGATTTTCGATTCGTCGCCAACTTCGCATCCGTAGAGGTTGATGAACTTGGAGAGCTTGACGTCTCGCCCAAGCTTTACGTCCGGCGCGATGCTTAAGTATGGATTCATAGATGGAAAGAAATGTGCTTTCTAGGGGAAGCGGTTGTAAGTCAGGTTCTGCCGCTCTTACTCGTAAAGCCAGGTCGCAGGTCCGTTAACCGCCGCACCGATCCCTGCCGGCCGGGAATCTAACTCGCCAAGCTGGAACTCGCGATGGGTGGTGGTGAGCGCTGCTTTTACATCTTTCCTGGCCACGACATAAGAGAGGTTGCATTCTGATGCGGCCTGCGCGATGGGGAAGACATGGATGTCCTCGCTGGCCAAAGCGTTGAAGACGCGATCGATCAGTCCCGAGGCGGTGCAGACATGTTGGCCCACGACCGTGACGACGGCTACGGTTAAGTCGACCTTGACCTGTTCGTCTTGTTTATACGGCGAGTCCGGCGCAAACTCGCGTCGCAGCGCATCAGCCAAAATCTTCGCTGCCGAGGAATGAACGACAACGCAGGTGTCGTTGTGCGAATGCGAAGGAGAAATCAGCAAGACTTCGGCTCCTGGCGAGGATGGGTTGGTGAGTACGTGGCCCAGGGCTTGTGTGACTTCTACGATGTCCCGTCCGCGAACCGTGATCAATGCGGCGTCACTGATGGCGGCTACTGCCTTCACTCGGGCGTTGGCGGGACCCGCCGGAGTAATCTTTGTTCCCGCTTGTTCAGGAGTGAAGGTATTGCGGATCTGCAGCGGAATGCGCGATTGCATGACCGGGCGCAGAGTTTTTGGATGCAGGACCTTGGCTCCGAAGTAGGCGAGTTCCGCTGCTTCGCGATAGGAGATCTCCGAAATTGTGCGCGCCTCGGGCACCACGTGCGGATCGGCCGTCATCAGTCCGTCCACATCAGTCCAGATGATGACCTCGTCGGCGTCAAGTGCTGCCGCAAGGATGGTTGCGGAATAATCCGATCCGCCACGTCCAAGAGTTGTGAGCGCACCTTCCGCGGTTGCGCCGATGAAACCGGTCACCACTGGAATGATGCCCTGCTGCAAAAGCGGACGAAGACGGGCCTGGCAGTTCTGACGGGTGCGCTCGAGGTGTGGATCAGCGGCGCCGTGACGCGAGTCGGTGGCGATCAACTCGGTGGCGTCGATGGCTTTGCTTGCCACGCCGCGCTCCGCCAGAGCCGCGGCGATCATGGGTGTAGAGAGGCGCTCTCCGAGGCTCGAGATCGAGTCGCTGGCCCGCGGTGTTAGTTGGCGAAGCCGGTTCGTATCCTCACAGAGGCGGCTGCCTTCCTGCAAAAGCTCGTGCGTTCTGCCATGAAGTTCGCCGGGCGACTCGAGCAATGCGCTGGCTGCGGAGTTGTGCTGCCGGCGCAGTTCCTCAAAAATGGTCGTCACCGCGTCGTGATTTCCCGCCTCCGACTTGGTTGCGGCGTCGATCAATCGGTTGGTGACGCCCGCCATTGCCGAGACGACCACCACAAGGTCGCCATCACGGGAAGCCGCTCGAATGATCTCGACCACCTTCTGGATGCAGGAGGCGTCTCCTACGGAGGTCCCGCCAAACTTCATGATTCGCAGTGGCTTGTGCTCAGAACTGCGTGACGAGCGAACAGGGTTATCGGTTTCGGGATTTATTTTGCTTCGCAATCCAGCTCCACGGCGCGATGCTCGGACCGCGCGGCTAACGGCAAGGAGGGGGATCGAACTGCCGAGGGTTTTTGTTTCGCGTACCAGGCTCTTTGCGACTGGCTCTTGCGGACGCAGTCATCGACCAGTGCAGGCTCTTCCCAGGGAACGTCGTGATAGCCCGACAGCAAAAACTCGCTCGCCGGATCCCTCATCCATTCCTGAGGAAAGAGTGCGATTGTGTCCTTCTCCGTGATCTTCGGAGTTTCGGGGACACGCTCGCCGGAGAGAGCCGCACACAACGCGACCGGAAGGTCGCGTCCCGCGCCGAGAGCCAGGTGTCCGACCTGCGTGGTTCGGGGGTTGATTTCGATGAGGTAGGCGTGCTCAGTGTGCGTTTCCAGCATGAAATCAAAACCATAAAACCCCGATAGATTCAGACGGCGGACCATCTTTTCCGCGGCGGCAGGCATTTCCGGATGCTCGATCAGGCGCAACACGGCGGCGTGCCCGGAGGCGTGCATTTTGTGGATTACCTCGAAATGCAGGCTGGCGAGAACCTCGCCTTGCCAGCAAAAGACCGCGCTGGTGGCTTCGCGTCCGGCAACAAATGACTGCGCGCTCACCATAAATTGATGGCGCAGCAATGAAGGCAAAAGCAAGGTTCCATCATGGTCCACGACTGCGCGTTTCACCGCTCGCGCGAACAGCGGCGGAGCTTGCAGAGTTCGCAGCGCGCCTTCCGCTTGTTCAAGGGTTTGCGCGATCCTGACTCCATCACCACCCGAAGTCCCATTGGCTTTCAGCACCAGTGGAAACCCCACGCGTCCGGCCTGTTTGGTGAGATCGCTGGTGTTCTTGACCGCTCCGGTTATCGGAACCCGGACGCCCTCCTGACGAGCCGCTTCGATGAAAGCGTTTCGATCAAACACCACCGGAAAGGCTTGCGCCGAACCCAGTGAACGCTCGATCAAAGCGCAAATCTGAGCGCGTGCGTTCCCTTTGCGTTGTCCGCGACGGTGCAAGTCGTGCAGATGCCGGGTGGCGAGGTCATCACCGGGAATAATCAGATCCGGATTTGTGGCGGCAATCGCAGCCTTAAAGGAATGCAAGGGCGCCAGGCCGCGGTAGGTATGCACCCGGCTCATCGCGCCCGTCTTTCGAAGGGGATGGCCAGGCGGGCATACGGCTTCGACGGCGCACCCGGCATTCGACAAAGCCATGGCCAGCCGAGCTGTTGGGACCCAGTTGGACGTCGTCGCAATTAGAACTTTGGGACTCACTCTTTGTTCTCGTCTCGATACACGCAAACCGTTCATGTCCGGGGAACTTGAAAGTAGATTGGGATCATGCCGGCGTTGTGGATGTTGGGGAGGATGAAGCGAGCAGGAAACAACGGGTGACAAAGGCATCTAGAGGTGAACCAAGGCTCCTCTTTTTTTGACGGATTGATTGGCGGCTTCGAGCAGCTTGACCACGCGCAGTCCGGCGGCGCCATCGTTAAACGGCGCGTGATCGTTCAAGATGCAATCGACGAAGTATGCCAGTTCCTGCTTCAGCGCCTCGATCTGCTCCAGTTGTGGAGCCCACATGTCGCCCGAACGATAGTTCACCAACAGGTTGTAGAGCCCTTCCCGGCTACTAATGTGGACGCCTTTGTCGTAGACCTTGATCTTTTCGTCGGCTTCCAGATCGTTCCAGACCAACATCTTCTTTTCGCCGCCGATCAGCGTAGTGCGAACTTTAACCGGGGACAACCAGTTGACGTTGATGTGGGCGATGATCTTGTTGGGAAAATAAAGGGTGATGAAGGCTACGTCCTCATGGCCGTTGAGATGGGTTTGGCCGGTTGCGGAGACTGCTTCCGGCGTCTCCTTGATCAGGTGATCGATAATCGAGAGATCGTGCGGAGCGAGATCCCAGATCACGTTCACATCGTGCTGGAAGAGGCCGAGATTGACCCGCGTGGAGTCGTAATAATAGATCTTGCCGAGCGTCCCTTCCTCGAGCAGCTGGCCAATCTTCTTCACTGCCCCCGTAAACAGGAATGTGTGATCCACCATGATCTTCAGATTCTTCTTTGCCGCCAAGTTGATCAGCTCTTCTGCTTGAGCCGAGTCGCTGGTGAATGGTTTCTCGACGAACACATGCTTGCCATTTTGCAGGGCGGCTTTAGTGAGTTCATAGTGAGTCCACACCGGGGTCACGATCGCGACCGCATCGATCTCAGTGGACGACATGAGCTCGGAAGTTTCCGAGACAACTTTGACGTGCGGGTAGCTCTTGTGAATGCGTTTGCGCGCCGTCGGGCTCTTGTCGCAAACCGCCACTACCGTTGAGCCCTCCAACTGGTCGAGATTTCTCACCACGTTGGGGCCCCAATATCCGTATCCGACTACTCCGAATTTGACCACAGTGTCACGACTCCCCTTGAGCATAGATTCGTTCGAGGCTGGCTCAGAAAGCTGACTGACGGGATTTAAAACGGTTGGCATAAGCCGATATGCAGCAGGGGAGTTTTTCAGTATGCTCCGTCGCCAAACACCACTGCGACGGGGGTGCGCAGAAGAATCTTCAGATCCATCCAGGGCGACCAGGTCTTGGCGTAGCGCAAATCCAGACGAACCATATCATCGAACTTGATGCGACTGCGTCCGTTCACCTGCCAGAGTCCGGTGATGCCCGGCTTGGCTTCTAACACTCGGCGCCGATGCCAAATGTCGTATGCCTCTACTTCATAGGCAATGGCCGGACGGGGACCAACCAGAGACATCTCCCCTTTCAGGACATTGATGAACTGCGGCAGTTCGTCGAGGCTGGTCCGCCTTAGGAAACCACCCACGCGGGTGATTCTGGAATCGTTCGTCAGTTTGTAGACACCATTTCCATTGCCGTTTCCTGGTTGGCCTTGGGCGCTGCCGGCGATCAATTTCTTGACGAAGGCTTTGTGAACGCTGGCGTCATTGTTGACATGCATGGACCGGAACTTAAGGAACACAAACTGTTCCCCGTATTGCCCGACTCGCTTCTGCCGAAAAAACACCGGCCCCTTCGAGGTCAGCTTGATGGCGATGGCAATCGCCAGGAGAACGGGCGCGAACAGCAGTAAGGCGAGGGCGCTGCCGGCGACATCCATGATTCGCTTAACCACGCAGAAGAGCTTTTTCGCGTTGTCGCGGCGCGTCAGATCCGGATACAGAGTCGGATTGCTGGGCCTTTGAGGCACGTCGTGATTCCACTCTTCCGGGAACAAGTGAAAGGAGATGCTGATCAGATTGAATTGCTGCGAGCTCAAATTGCTGCGCAGGGTCTCGCTGACCCGGCTCATCATTGTGCTCAGGATCGTGTTCCGATCGTCCAGCCCAAATTCCGTGAACATGACTCCGACCACGGAGTTGGTCTGGTACCAGCCGGTCACGTCGGTCTCACGAGTCGACAGCGAAAGCGCGGAGAGAATCTTGTCGAGAGCCTTCCCTTGTTTGTCCGAGCGCAGACGATTCCCCATATCCAGGAGCATCAGCAGAAACGGCTTTCGCGAACGCTCGGTCCGCTTTCGCTCGAGCGAAATGATTCTGTGGAAAGCTCCCTCATTCAGAACGCCACGTTCCTCAACCGGCACAGTTTCTGCCGGAACAGTATCCAGACTTGCTAGTCCACCTGAGCGCCGTACATTCACGACTCCCTCTCCTCTTCCTGCTTCTCTTTTCAAGCGCAGGAGCAAATGACCTATGGTTCTTTTTGTGCTGTCTTTTTGGGGGATACTGAAACTGCGAACAGAAACGAACGACTGGGGGAGTAACGATTATGACAGGGGATCGATCACTCTTCGACGACGCTGGCTTGCCGGGCCACTCCCGGACCGTAGCGCTGGTAATAGTTGCTGTGATCCGTATTCGCGGAGGAATTCACCACCGCGCCCAGCAACTTTGACTCTTCAAGCGCCTGCAGACCTCGCTGCAACATTCCCCTCTTGGTGAAGCCCTCCCTGGTTACGAGGAGAATCCCGTCGGCCAGTCGTGCCCAAACGCTGGTGTCGGCCAGGGGCAATATCGGAGGCGAATCGATGATGATCCAATCGAACCAGCCCGAGAGCTGATTGAGGAGTTCTGAAAGCCTTCCGGACTGCATTAGTTCCAGAGGATTCTCCGGCGGCCGCCCCGCCGGCAGAAACCACAGGTTCGGACCCTCCAGACGGTAGATATCCTTGATCGTCCGAGGTTCGCCTTGCAACCACTCGCTGAGGCCAGAAATTCTGCCCAATCCGAACTGCTTGGACAAGGATGGGCGCCGCAAATCGCCTTCCAAGAGCAGAATCTTCGGCTGCTGCCTTCGGGCCAAAATGGTCGCCAGATTTGCCGACACCGTACTCTTCCCTTCCTCGGGAATCGTGCTCGTGATCAACAATTTCTTGAGCGGACGGCTCTGCTGGAGCTGTCGCAAGCGAACCCCAAGAAAACGGAACTTCTCTGCGCCGAAGCTTTCCTGCGCGGTAAGGCACACCAACTTGCTGTCCGGCGGCAGCGATACCGGCAACGACTGGAAGCGGGTCAAGTCTTCCCTGGCGAATTCCGTGCCAACTAAGTCCTTGGAAGCGACCTCGCTCAGCGGAAAATCCTTGGACGCAAGCGCGCTTGCCTGGCGCTCTACCACTTGTAAAAGTTCGGTTGCCAGTGCCGGGGGCGCGGAGGTTGTGCCTGACCGCTCCGACTCCGACCTCTGTAACGCTTCAAATATACGGCTCATGTTTACCGGCTCCAGTTGCGGCAGCTGCCCGCGGCTCTCCCTGGCTCGACTGCGCCTTCTGCAGGTAGTCATGCAGCAGAAGCAGCGTCTTCGCGGCCCGCCGCGCATCGCCTTCGTCATCGTTGCTGGCGGTTTCCGCTTTGGGTTGGTGCACCACACCCAGGCGGAAGTCGGCGGCGATATCCTCGATAATGTCTGGCGTAACGCTGCGCGCCTGTCTGGCATACGCGGTGATCAATGCATTTTCGCAAACTGTGTTGATCAGACGCGGAATCCCCCGCGAGTGTCGATGGACGCGCGCAATGGTCTCGGGCGGAAAAAGTACTGTGGGATCAGCGCTTCCTCCAGCCAGTTGCAAGCGGCGCTGAATGTACCCTCGGGTCTCGTCCAAATCCAGCGGCAAGAGCTGTGAGCGCAGAGCGATTCTCTGCTTCAACTGCCGCAACTCGACGGAGTCGAGCTTCTCGTCCAACTCGGGCTGCCCGACCAGCAGGATCTGCAATAACTTTTCGTTGGTGGTTTCGAGGTTGGTCAGCAGGCGAATCTCCTCGAGCACTTCGGTCGCAACGTGATGAGCTTCGTCCACCACCAGCACGGTGGTGAGTTTCTTCTGATGGCGCGAAATGACGTAGTTGCTCAGCACCAGCAGAAGCTCGCTTTTGTTCTTGCCCGCGACGTTGAGTCCGAAGTCACCGGCCACATACTGCAGGAACTCAACCGGCGAGAGCCGGCTGTTGAATACGTAGGCATAGGCAACATCGCTCTGATTCAGCAGTTGCAGCAGACAACGGACGAGCAGGGTTTTGCCCGTACCTACTTCCCCGGTCATGACCACGAATCCCTTGTGGCGGCGGACTCCGTAGTAGAGCGCAGCCAGGGCCTCATTGTGTCTCCGGGTGGGAAACAGGAAAAAAGGATCTGGAGTGATCTCGAACGGGTTGCGCTTCAGGTTGTAAAATGCTTTGTACATTGATTACCCAACGCTACCCGCGGAAGTAGCTGATCGCCGATCCCGCCAAAATGGTCACGAAGACCAACCCGGCCGCGGCCCAACTGACCCAAAGCTTCCTTTTTTGTCTTCTTTCGTCGTCGGTGTTGGCGATGGCCGGGATCTCCGAAATCACGCTCACGGGCAACAATTCCTTGAGCGCTTTTTCATTGTAGAGACGGTCGTCCAGGTACTCGGTCCCACCAGCGATGGCGCCGCCCAACACAATCCCAATGCCTAACCCGATAGCACAAAACTTGAGGCGATTCGGAAAATCAGGCTTCATCGGCAGACTGGGAGGATCAATCATCTGAAAGTGTTCGCCCTGCTGCAACAATTCCATGCTGGTGGCCATCTGGGACGAGTTCTTCTTCTTCAGGAGGTCGTCATAATTCGCCTTGGACTGTTCGTAACCGCGCGTGAGATCGGCGAACTGCTGTTCGCGCACCGGCTCCTGGTTCAAACGCCCCTGGTAGTCATTGATCTTCGCTTTCAAGTCAGCGATGGTGTGCTCCTTGCTGGCGATGTCGATCTGATTGGCCTTCAGCTGACCTTGGAGTTGAATCGTCGCTGCCCCATCCCTGCTATCGAAAGTATCGGCAGTGGACGGCGGCGGGTTGCCATTCGCCGACGTAACCGCCGCGCTGCTCTTCTGGTCGGCGACAGCCTGATCTCGCATCTTTTCCACCCGGGCAATCTCATCTTTCACTTTGCGCACATCGGGATGACGATCCGTGTAGTGGGAGCTGAGATCGGCAAGTTGCGCCCTGAGTCTCTCCAGCTGTTGCTCCAGAGCGGGTAGCCCGACCGGCGTGCCATCTCCAGTCTTGGGCGTTCTCTGCAAAGCACGGGACTGATCGAGCATCGACTGCAAGTAGGCATTCTGCTGCCGGTCAGAATTCAGACCATCTTGTTCGCTCTGCAGTTGAGCCTGTAGGCCGGTCAAGATCTGGAGATTGCTCTGCAGCTGCGTCGGCAGCTCTCCGAGATGCTGATCTTTGAAGACCCGGACCTTTTCTTCCTGCTCGGCCAGGGCCTGCCTTGCCGTTTCAAGCTGTTGTCCAAGAAACTTGGTAGTGTCTTCGGATTCCTGTTGCCGCAACTCCAGGTTCTCGCTGATAAAAAGGCTGGTCAGTTCGCTGGTCACCTGCTGAGCCACGTGAGCATCGCGAGCCGAATAATAGATGTTGAAGGCGGAGATCTGGTTGTTTTCGCCTCGCACCAGCTCGATCTCAATGTCCTTGGACATACGCTTGACCAGTTCATCGTCATTGAGCCTGCCGCGTTTGTCGGCATAGAGATTGCGTTCCTTGATAATGTTCAAGAGGCGCGTGCGACTGAGAATCTGCTGGGTTATGCTCTGCAACCGGGCCTGCAGATCGTCGCTCACGTTCGGGGTCACATAATCCTTCGGCATGCTCGGCTGCTGCACCAGGATCAGCGTGCCCGACCGGTAGCGCGGGGGCAGTACCCAGCTTGCGCTCCAGACCAGGAGCCAGCCAAGAAAAAAAGGTACTAGAAAGTACATGTGCCGGCGACGGATGACGTCGACATATTGCTGCAGGTCGAGAGCCTCTGCCGGTTTTTCTTCTAAATCGTCAACCATGGACTACCCTTCTAATTATCTTCCCAGTTATCTTCCCAGTTATCTTCCCAGCGGCCGGGCAAACTGATACGAGATGGTCACCGACTCGCGGTTTCGGTTGGGAACGCTGGCGATTGCCTCAACATCGCTGTAGTTCTGGTGTAAATGCATATATTGCAACTGCAGACTCAGATGTTCGCCAATCTGGCGCTGCACCGAGGCGTTGCCGGAGATTGTATGTCCGCCCGTGTTAAACGTCGCCAACGGGTCCAGAATCCTGTTGTTCGTATAGCTTCCTCCGATTGCCGCATTCAAGGTTCGCGTGAGTTGCCGGCGCAGCGAAGCATTCCCGGTACTCGCGTGCACGGCTCCATCCAACCCCCCGCCGCCGTTAATGGTTTGCGAGCCGCTGGCAGCAAAGCTGGTGAGCTTACCCTGCCAGGCAAGACTAGCACCGCCTGCCGGAGACCACGCGGTTGACGTCGGCAACCCGAACTGCTGTGTAGAGGAATATTGCGGACCACCGTAAAACGATACCGAAAATGTCGGCTTGAAATAGATTGTATAGAAAAGGAACGCGCTGTGAGCCTGGGTCTCGCTCTGGCCGCCATTCGGATAGGTTAAAAACATCTGGTATTGATACGTGGCCCCGATATAGTGCATTTTCGAGATGCGGTAGTTATAGAAAGCCGATCCACCCTTCGAACTCGAATCGGATAAGCCCGGAACTTGCGCCTGGTTCGGGTAGTGCAGGTTGGTAAAGGTCCCGCTCGCTCCAACCATTGCATTGGCGGCGAACTGGTAAGAAAGAGTGGCGTTCGCTGTATTGGTGAACATTTCGGCAAGCGGCGCGATCACGGAATTATTAGGAACCGACACGCCCCCAGAGACTGGCTGTTCAAGATCCGAATTTGGCTGATTGAGAATGTTCGATGTCTGTTGAAAGTTATCCCGCAGATTCAGGGTCACGTGCGGGCTCAAACGGTATTTGAAATCGACTGCAAGATTCTGGTTGGCTTGATTCAGCGCGGTCGTCTTCTGGTAGAACGTGAACCCCGGACTATAAGTCAGCACCCAGTGCAATCGTGACCGCGTCTGGTCGAGCGAAATCGTGGGCCATATCGAGTAGCTCACGTCACTGATCGGCTTGCCATTCGCTCCAGTAGTCGCGTCCGAGTCGTAGGCACTGCCGAAGGTCAGCCCGCCACGAATATAATTTGCGCGGGTTTCGGAGGTGAATTCCATCGAGTATCCTTCTCCGCTGACCGGAGCGGGCATCAACATGGCGGCTCCGCCGCCACCGGGACCGGTTCCGGCTGCGGCGGCAGCGTCCACCTGCGCCCGGAGCGGGAGCGTGCTCAGCAGAATGATACCCACGAAACCTCGAATTAGCATGCCTGGCGTCAAGGGACCACGATAGTGTCACGCGGCTGCAATCTTATGTTCTGCGCCGAACTCTTGCCTTTGATGACGTCTTTATAGTTAAAGGGCAAGCGTGACTGTCCGCCGTCAGGGTTCTGGCGAAGGACGTAGATTGATTTTTGCTTGGCAAAATCCCGGAAGCCGCCCGCGATCGCAATCGCGTCCAATACAGTGGAGGCGTTCGTCAGGGGGTACGTTCCCGGCTTGGCCACCTGCCCGAGGATATTGAATTTCTGGCTCTTGATTTCTGTAACGATGACGGTAACTTCCGGCTCGGAAATAAAGCTCTGCAGCTTGCTGGCCAGTTCCTTTTCCAATTGCCGGGGCGTCTCTCCGCTCGCCTGCACTTCACCCGCCAAGGGCAGTGATATCTTTCCATCGGAGCGTACCGGAACGGTTCGGGAAACTTCCGCCTCTTTCCAAACGTTGATCGCCAGCACGTCGTCGGCACCGATGACATAAGTATCATCGTGCGCCCGCCCGGCGGTATTGGGGTCAGTCGCAACTGCCTGCGCTTCCGGTTTGCCACTGATCGAGTTTCTTGCGGCATCAGTTTGCGCCGCCAGCAAAGCGGGGATCAGAATGCAGACGGCGATCATTGTTATTGTTATCCGCGTTATCCGCCGGCACATCCTTCCTGCGGTGATTGTCATGGTTTGCACCAAACTGAGCAATTGTAACCCCGCGTATCCCGACCCGATGCTAAATCCGTTTTCCATTGCCTCTGGTTCCGTTTCCGGGAAACGCGGTGGGCAGCGTTTCGGAAGAACTCATGTGATATTGCTCGATCTTGTACAGCAACGTTCGATAGCTGACCTTGAGTAACCGCGCTGCAGCTTTCCGGTTCCAGCCGGTTTTCTCCAGAGCCGTTGCGATCGCGCTTCTTTCAGCTTCGCACCGAACGCTGTGCACCAGCGACTTAAGTGAATTGAGACTGGATGGTCGTTCCCCGTTCTCGCCGATGATAACCTTATCCTCAGCCGGCTCCGACGGGTAGTGGCCGTTCCCCGATGCGTGTTCCAGCTTGGGCGTGGCAAAGGCCAGCTCTTTGTCGCCCATCATCAAGTAACGTTTGACGAACTCCTCGAGCTCCCGCAGATTTCCAGGCCAAGAATAGGCATGGCAGGCGTCCAGCACGGAAGGTGAAAAAATGCGTGGAGGCAGGCCATAGTGCTTCGCCAGATGATGCATAAAATGGCGCAGCAGGAGTGGAATCTCCTCTTTGCGCTGGCGCAGCGGCGGCGCCTGAACGGTGAACGCGCTCAGGCGATAGTAGAGATCTTCGCGCAGTTTCTTTTCAGCCAGCGCCCGCTCGACGTTGGCGCTGGTCGCAGCCAGAATTCGCACGTCGACATCAACCGGGGCGCCGCTGCCCGGCCGGAAGAATTGTTTGTTCTGCAACACTTGCAGCAGCTTGCTCTGGACGCTGGTGGGCATCTCCGCGATTTCGTCCAGCAGCACGGTTCCATTCTCACATAGCTCAAGCTTCCCGGGCTTGGACCGCAACGCACCCGTCGAATCAATGCGCTCGTAACCAAAGAGCTCGGTTTCGAGCAGATCGCCGGGCAGGGCAGCGCAATTCACCTTCAGAAACTTGAATCCGGAACGGACGGACAGCTTATGAATGAGTTGGGCGGCGGTGTCTTTTCCGCTTCCACTTTCTCCCAGGATGAGCACCGGAACGCTGGCTTGTGCCAGCAATTCTGCCTGCGCGCGAAGTTTTCGCATGATCGGACTGGCGCCGACAAAGAAAGCTTCATCACCGATCTGCTCGATGTCCTCACTTGCGATTTCCATCTCGATGGCTTCATTCTGTGAGCTGAGCTGCGCCCGAATGACGAACTCCAGATGCGCCTCGTCGAGCGGCCTGACCAGATAATCCTGGGCACCCAGGCGGATGGCTTCATTTTTTCGCCCGGCGTCATCGGGATAACAAAGCAGGATGATCGGCAAGTTCGGTCGAAGCCTGCGTAGCCACCGCAAGATGTGCAGGCTGTCGGCATCGCCGCGGGGCAAGTCCAACAGAAGCAGGTCCGGTGTGATACCCGCTTGGACGGACTCCAATGCTTCCCAGCCACTCCCCACCGTCTCCAGTTGCCAGGAATTCAGTTCCCCGATCGACCAGAGCGAGCGAACCACGGTAGGTTCCTTGCTGACGACTAGCAGGCGTACGGCTTCGATTGCGTTTTCTGTCACTGGATTAACGTTCCTTTGGGGAGATACCGAGGGCAAGGGAGGTGTAAGAATGCTAAATCGGTTCGACGTCGTACCCTTCAATACGAACCGCTAAAGATCTCTGAATTGCATCCACAGAAACCACTAATGTGTTGTCGTCGTTTCGCGAGAGCAGAATGCCTTCGACACCGTCGAGAGCGCCGCCACGTACTCGGACGCGCTGCCCGATCTGAAGAAAAGGATGAGCGCTCCAGGGAACTTGCTGTCCTATCAGGGTGCGGACCGAGTCTATCTGGGTCTCCGTGATTGGCGTCCCCACTCCACGCGCGCCGACGAACTTGAACACTCCGTCGACTCGCAGCACTCGCAATCGCTCTTCGACGGTTGCAAGCACTTTCACAAATACGTAGCAACCGAACAGCGGCAGTTCCACCGATTTCCGCCGGTCGCTCCAGCGGTGCACTTCAGTGACCAGGGGCAAGAAGGTGTTCACACCCTGTTCCCGGAGGCGCTGAGCGACAACTCGCTCGTGCCGGGCCCGAGTGTGGACGGCGTACCAGTTCTCCATGCCGGATCCAGCAATTGCGGCCGCATTCGCCGACTCCCACGACTGATTGCTGGCACTCATAGCTTCGCCCTCTGAGTCACAAATGTGACTTCTGCAAAATACGAAATCGCCACGAAAACGGGGGATCTCAACACTTCGGGGCCGGGGGAAACCTGCTAGAGATCCTTGGGGGGAGGAAATCTGAACTGAGCCGATCTAGATCATTGCAAATGCGCTCTTCGCATCCTTCATGCGTCTAAGGAGCGATCGACCGCTTGCAGAAACACTACCCCTCATGCTGCCTGGGGTGTACCTCTTCTCCTTGCGGGTCAATCCGCGATCTGACCCATTTCCTGCATGAAAGATTTCCCATTTACCGGGCAAGGGGGACGGGAACTCGGTCTCGAGTTGGTTGCCCGAAAGTGAACCTAGCCTACAATCGTATGCAGGTTGCTGCAAGAGGTACATGCTCTCTGCGCCGGACTTCTCGTAGCTAAGAGAGCGTAGCTTCTCTGCAATGATGGACGATACACCTAGAGAAGTAATTCTCATCACGTAGAGAGATTCGGTGCCGCTCGGTGGGAGAACTGAACTCCTGTTTCAGCCGTCGCAGCTTGAGAGAACATAGTCATGAAGTCATCGTATCATTATGATTATAGGCTTTTTATTTATTTTTCCTCTGGAGGTTATAAGGAGACTAGGAAGCTAAGTCGGAGAGTACCCGGGCGGACGCGATTCTGCCGTTGTCGCATTCCGCTGCAACCAGTGCAAGAACTTGCAACCTTTCGCTTGCATTCCGCATGAACATACGATAGACTCCCTTCGGTTGCTCTAGATGCTGCACAAATGTGGCCTCTGAGTAAGCTCAGAACTTTTCAGTTGGTTGTACTTTTCGAACCTCCCCCGATCAAAAGCAGGTTTCCCCCGCCTGTGGGACATTCCCCTCAACCCCTCAGGACAGCTTGTGCTACGGCTTTTGGACGACTGGTTCCCAAGTTGACGGGGATCGATTTGAATCGTCTCACTGGAGAACCTTATGGAGAGCCAAACTGCGAGGGAAGAGAGGATTCGCGTCGTGGTTGCGGACAACACCCGCATCCACACTCAACTGCTCGCAGACGCGCTGAAGCGCGATCACGGGCTGGATGTGATCAGCGCAGATTCCGATTCCCGCTCCTTGATCTCGACCACCTCGGCGCATAAAGCCGATGTCTTGTTGATCAGTTCCAACCTGGACGAGGAACCGCACCGGGCATTTGAAGTTTTGCGTGAACTGCGGGCATCTCATCCGCGAATCCGCGCTGTCATGCTGATGGATTCTTCGAAGCGCGAACTTATTCTGCACGCATTTCGCGCCGGTGCGCGAGGAATTTTCAGCCGGCACGAATCCGTCGATTCGCTTTGCAAGTGCGTTCGCAGTGTCCACGAGGGCCAGATTTGGGCCAGCAGTGGGCAGATGTCGTTTGCCGTGGAAGCCCTGGCTGCTTCCCCTACGGTCAGGGCGGTGGACGCGAACGGATTGGACCTATTGTCGAAGCGCGAGATGGAAGTTGTCCGCAGCCTGGCCGAGGGACTGACCAATCGCGAAATCGCCGAACGCCTGGGCCTGAGTCAGCACACCATCAAGAACTACCTGTTTCGCGTTTTTGACAAGCTGGGTGTCTCCAGCCGCGTCGAACTGTTATTCATGACCCTGAGCCAGGCCAGCCCGGCGCAATCGCTGCTTCCATCTCTGTTGGCGAATCCCGCCAGCGCCAGCCGCCACGATGAGGCGACGTTGGCCATCTGTCAAAAAGCCGCCGAACAGGGCATGCCCACCGCACAACTCGCGCTGGCGCAGATTTACTCGGCTCGGCGATCGGGCCCGAAAGACCTGGTGTACGCGTATATGTGGTTCTTGATCGCGCATGAACAGATCACCCGGGCCAAGAACCACATCAACAAGACCATGACCATGGAGCATCTGCTCGAAGCCGAACAACGAGCAGCCGAGTGGATGAGAAAGTCCAGAAAGATTCCGCCATCTGCGATCGAGGATTCTCCCGAACACCTGCCCACGCGGGAGGACGCATCTACCGGCTGATTAGAAAATCAGGCAGACGTTGCACCCACGAACTTTTCTGAAGTGACCAAGCCAATTCTTCTTTCCATCTGAAACTCCACCCCGTCGTCCTGACCGGATATTGGGCGACCGTGGTTGTGATGCCGAAGCAATCCGGCAAGGTCTGCGCCAAAGGTGTATTGTCGCTTCTCTTGCGAAGCGCAACACGGTAGCGCACTGATGCGTTCGCGCTGGGTCGTCGAGCGGACGTTCGCTTGGCTAGATCAGTTTCGTCGACTGCGCGTCCGCTACGAAAAACGGGCGGACATTCATGAGGCATTTCATCCTCGGGTGAGCTCTGATCTGCTGGAACGCTCTGGAAAGCCGCGAGAGAGAAGGGATTCGGTAGCACCCCTGTTAAGCGTTGTATCCCTGGGTTTTCAGCGGAAACGTCAGCCACGAGCGGCTGCGGCCTTGCTTGCGATGAGGTTGTAGCCTTTGGCTTTGGCACCTGCCTCGATCACGGTCAGGTGCGCGAGTCCCTCGGTCGTTTGTCCGGTCTTGATTTCGATCTCAGCGAGCGCGAGACGCGCATCGAGCTCGATGCCCATATAACCGAGCTCTCGTGACTTCGCGATGACCGCGACCAACTCTTTGCGTGCTGCACTTCCGGCAGCGGAGCGGGCAACGTTGTTTCCGGCGGTCTCGACGTGGACTGCAGTGATGACGGTCCGCCAGCGGATTTCGGGATTCTGGCTCTTGGCAGCGAGGGACCGTGCGTGTTGTATCGCCTCTTTCGCTGCCGCCGCTTTACCCTGCACGAGCAGAGCGCGGGCGAGTACTGACCACGCCTCGGTTTCGTCGTCTCGGACTTTCTGCGCCTGAAAAATCTCGAGAGCCTGCCGGACTACGACTTCTTGCTCGGCGGGAGAACGCGCCTCTTCCAGCGACAGATCCGCGAGCGCGAGCTGAGTTTCGGCTATGGTGAGCTTTTCGCCTGCCGAGATTCGCAAAGCCAGCGCCTGCTCGTACATCTTGCGAGATCCCGTGAAGTCTGCTTCCTCGAGTAGCAGATTTCCCAAATTCCACATGGCGTAAGCGGAGTAATACTGAACGCCGTTCTTTTGCCAGGTTGCCAGGGATCGTTCGAATCCCTGCTTTGCACCCACGAGGTCGCCCTGCAATTGCAGAACATACGCCATGCCTCTGACCGCGACGGCGGCGTTTTCGGAATTCGCTGGACCCGCTAACTGCATCGCCTCCTCATATAGCTGAACCGCCGAAGGTAGATCCCCCTGCTCCATTCGTTCCTCGGCAACATTCCCAGTAACCACGCCTTGGCGCGTTTCGTCATCGAGGAGCTGAAAGCTAGCTTTAGCTTGGCGATACAGTTTCTCGGCGCTGGCGTGATCGCCCTCTTGTTCATAGACCACGGCGAGGTTGTTGAGCACGCTGGCCACCCCAGCTTCGGAGCCGTTCTTTTGGAAAATGGTGAGTGCCTGCTGATACAGACCGATGGACCGAGGCAGGTCCCCGAGGTCGGAGAACAAATCCGCCGAACAGCGCAAAGCCCTGGCCTCGCCTTGCCGGTCTCCCGCGGCGGCGAAAATGTCTGTGGATTCGCGGCAAGCGTCAATCGCATTTTGCGTTTGGCCCAAGACGTCGAATAACGTGCTCTGACCCTCCAGGGCCCGAGCCAAGATCAGCCGTGCTCCCTGGGCCCTGGCCTGCCCAATCGCCCGAGCCAGAGGTTCCTGTTGGCGCTTAGAATCGCCGAGCACCCACCACGCGTCTGCCTCCGCTAAATCGATGCGAGGATCTTCAGAGGCTGGAGGTGCAAGCCTGCGCAGTGACTCGACCGTGGCCAGAGCATCATGCCCTTTGCCGCCGCGGCACTGCGACCATGCCAGCTTGATCCCGTAGTCAACGTTGTCAGGGAACAACGTGAAGAGTGTGCGATAGATCTCGATCGCTTTGTCGTATTGATGATCGATTTCACGGTAGCGGCCTTCCACTGCCAGCCTGTCTTCCCGCGAAAGATTGGCAGCCAGTTCGTACGCCTGCTTGGCTTCCTGCTGCGCCTTCTTGTCATAGCCCAGCCGGGACCAGGCTTCGGCCAGAGCTGAGTGAGCCAGGGAATACTTTGGATCTGCCGCTGTGGCCTGCTGCAGAAGATCCCGAGCTTCCAGGGCATCGAACACTCGCAGTCGGGCGAGTCCCTCCGAGTAAAGGCGGGCGGCATCACGGTTGGAAGGCGAAGAGGCGCGAATGCTAACTGCCTCCACCGGAGAGACAGCTTCCACGCCCAGCTTTTCGCGCAAGCGGGAACCGGCCTGAGAGACCATGTCAAACAGGTCCTCCTCGCTTCCCACCACCGCGACGTCAGCGATCGTCTCCCCGGCGACGGTATCTTGCAGGCGCAGGTCGAGACGGATGCGGGTGCCAGGCTTTTCGCCGAGAGCGGTGTAGGAGCCGAGGACGATCAAGTCGCTATCCAGGTCCTTGTGCAATCGTGCCAGCGTGTTGCGGGAGAGGCTGTCGGCGTCGGCCAGAGGAAGATCAAGTTTGGTGCGCGCGATGTCTTCCCCGGAAACCAGGCGCAGCTTTTCGCCGGCCTCCAGTTCGACGCTCAACATTTCCGCCAGGGCTGTAGATATCCAGCCTTCTTCGGGACGGCCAGACAGGTTGCGAAAGCCAAGAACTGCAATGGAACGGCGGACCGCAGCGGGTGTCCCAGTCGAACTGATAGCCGCCGGATTCGCCGGCGGGACGCGGTGAAACTGCCTCCACGCGTAGATTCCCGCAACCGCGATCCCAGCTATGGTGAAGGCCGCGACCAGTCTCACGACTCCTCGCCGCGGAGGGGCGGGCAAACTCAGCTGTTGTTTTTCTTCGGTAACGACACTGGTGCGGATGGTTTGTTGCTGAAAAAGCAACCCGCCGGGGCTGTGGCTGGCGGCGGTTGTTGCATCCGGGACGATAGCCACGTTCTCTGTGGCAACAATCTGCACTGGCGCGACAAACTGATACCCTCTCCCCGGCAGGGTGACGACATAGCTGTTGTCACCCGGTTTCTCATCAAGTGCACGGCGCAGCGCGGAGATGCTTTGCGCTAGGCTGTTCTCGTCCACAAAGGTATCCGGCCAGACATTCTTTAGCAGTTCGTCCCGGGTGACAACCCTCCCTGGATTCTGCACCAG
>DATNHO010000137.1:0-32524 GCA_035604895.1 Terriglobales bacterium
CCCCGCCAGGCGACGGAATGGCGTCCAAAGAAAAATGAGTGCGATCACCGGGACGGCGTTGATCGCTGCGATTGCCCGAGCGACCTGCTGCGCGGTTAGCCCAGGAGGAATCCCCGCCAGTACCTGCAAATGCCAAACCACAGTTAGGGCGTGGGCAATGATGATCACCGTCCCATATTGAGCGAGCTTTCTCATGTTTGTGCTCTCATCGAGCAGTCGAACATATACACTACATAGCGATGTATGCAACAGTCGCGGATACTCAAGCATGGCCAGTCATTTGGTTGCCCGATTGCGACGACGGCGCCCGCAGGATGGCCACCAGCGCCCACAGGGCGGCGCAATCGGCAAGAAATCCAAAGACGGCCCTTAGATCTCCCCAGCGGGCAAAGCCGTCGAACGCCCGCTGCAGTGCAACGGGATCATCTCCGAGGCGAGCTACACTCAACATAATCGGGGCGGCCTGAGTGGTCACCAGCAAACCGCCGACTTGCATGAGCACTGCACCATAGATGGGGATGGCCGCGGAAAGCGGTCTATGGGGGCTCAAGCGAAAGCTGACGGCTGCAGCGACGATCAACATCGCGCTGCCGATTCCTTCAATGGGATAGACGATCTTCCCGTTACCGAGATCGGCCGCACGACTGAACTCAGCCCAAGCTCTGACGCCTACGTGTCGCCAGGCTGGATTCTCGACGAGGGTTCTACCGAAGCTAGCCGCCAGATCGCCGATGAGGAAAGCCGTGATGATGAAGATGAGAGTCAGACGCGATGACATGGACATGCTCCTTGATGAAGTCACTTGCTAATATAATGCATCGTTATGCAGAGTATATAGCGTTCAGCATTTAAGACGCAAGCCTTTCAGGCGGGAGTCCGTCGGCGAGGAAGCGAGCGAATGTTCGATCAGTAGTTAGGAGTCGCCGATTCTGACGTGGCGGGAACTTGGTCGACGATTTCTAGCGTGCGAACGGGGTGTGCCCGAATGCTGAACGGTGTAGTGGGCTACTTTGAAATGAAAGTAGCCCTACTACCGGGGTTGGCACGAAAGTGACAGGTGTTTTTTGTCGCCAGCTCAGGCAAGGTCGTAGCGATCAAGATTCATCACCTTGTTCCATGCAGCCGCGAAGTCCTTCACAAATGCCTCCTTCGAGTCGGCACTCGCATAAACTTCTGCGAGGGCGCGGAGCTGGGAGTTTGAACCGAAGACAAGGTCGGCGCGCGTGGCAGTCCACTTGGCTTTGCCGGTCGCGCGATCGCGCCCCTCATACACGCCTTCGGATGTAGAGGGCTCCCACTTCGTATGCATGTCGAGCAGGTTAATGAAGAAATCATTGGTCAGCGTCTCGGGCCGATTGGTGAAGACGCCGTGCTTGGTCTGCCCGAAGTTTGCATTCAGTGCGCGCAGGCCGCCGATGAGAACCGTCATCTCGGGGGCAGTCAGTGTCAGCAACTGCGCCCGATCTACAAGCAATTCCTCAGCCGACAGTATCTGCCCGCTTCGAAGATAGTTACGGAACCCGTCTGCGACCGGCTCCATTACGGCGAATGAGTGCACGTCGGTTTGCTTCTGCGAAGCATCCGTACGTCCGGGCGTGAAGGGAATCTTCACTTTGTGCCCGGATCTTTTCGCAGCTTCCTCGACGGCTGCGCAGCCGCCCAGAACGATCAGGTCGGCCAGCGAGACCTTCTTCCCTTTGCTCCCGTTGGACTGCGTGCTGTTGAACTCTTTTTGGATCGCCTCCAGCTTCTTGAGAACCTTTGCCAGTACGGCCGGCTGGTTCACTTCCCAATCTTTTTGTGGCGCGAGGCGAATGCGCGCTCCGTTCGCACCACCGCGCTTGTCGGAGCCGCGGAACGACGCAGCCGATGCCCAGGCAGTCGTGACCAGTTGGGAGATCGACAGTCCGGAATCGAGGATCTTCGCCTTGAGAGCCGCAATGTCCTTCTCTCCGATCAATTTATGATCGACGGCGGGAACCGGGTCTTGCCAGACGAGAGTCTCCTTCGGAACGAGCGGGCCAAGGTAGCGCGAGATCGGCCCCATATCGCGGTGCGTCAGCTTGAACCACGCCCGCGCAAACGCGTCTGCGAACTGGTCCGGATGTTCGTAAAAGCGCCGCGAAATCTTTTCGTAAGCAGGATCGAACCGCAAAGACAGGTCCGTGGTCAGCATGGAGGGCGCGTGACGTTTCGACGGATCGTGCGCATCGGGGACCGTCCCGTTGCCAGCGCTATTTTTCGGTGTCCACTGATGCGCGCCGGCCGGACTCTTCGTTAGTTCCCATTCGTACTTGAACAGGTTGGTAAAGAAGTTGTTGCTCCACTTCGTTGGCGTCGTGGTCCAAGTAACTTCGAGGCCGCTGCCGATAGTGTCAGCACCATGACCTTTGCCAAGTTTATTCTTCCATCCGAAACCTTGATCCTCGATGTTGGCGCCTTCTGGTTCGTTGCCTACATATTGAGCGGGAACGCCCGCGCCGTGGGTTTTGCCGAAGGTGTGTCCGCCGGCAATGAGTGCGACCGTTTCTTCGTCATTCATCGCCATGCGCGCGAAAGTCTCTCGAATATCGCGTGCCGCGGCGATGGGATCGGGCTTTCCATTGGGTCCTTCCGGATTCACGTAGATCAGGCCCATCTGCACGGCACCGAGCGGATTCCGCAGATCACGATCGCCGCTATAGCGCTCGTCGGCCAGCCACGTGCCCTCAGGGCCCCAGTTCAACTCTTCGGGCTCCCACACGTCCGCGCGCCCGCCGCCAAAACCGAACGTCTTGAAGCCCATCGAATCCAGGGCGACGTTGCCTGCGAGAATCATGAGGTCGGCCCAGGAGATTTTCCGGCCATACTTCTGCTTGATTGGCCACAGCAACCGGCGCGCCTTGTCGAGGTTCACGTTGTCCGGCCAACTATTGAGCGGTGCGAAGCGCTGCTGACCGGCTCCGGCGCCGCCGCGGCCGTCGCCGATGCGGTAGGTGCCTGCGCTGTGCCACGCCATGCGAATAAAGAGTGGCCCATAGTGGCCAAAGTCGGCAGGCCACCACTCTTGCGAGTCCGTCATCAAGGCATGCAGGTCCTTGACCACGGCATCCAGGTCGAGCGTCTTGAACTCTTCCGCGTAATTGAATTCCTTACCCATCGGATCGGACTTTGGGGAATGCTGGTGGAGGACGTTCACGTTCACCTGATTGGGCCACCAATCAACGTTCGTGTGGGATTTGCGAGCGCCATGCGCTACTGGGCACTTCGATTCGGTTAAGGTGCTTTTTTCTTTCGTTTCGGGGACAACACTCCCCGATGAAGTTGCGAGTGTATTTTCCATATGATTTCCTCCTTCGAATCTTGACTTGATACTGCGTAAACAAATTACTTTTTGGATCTGCAGCGGCGACAGAGGCCAAAGACCTCGATCAACGGTTGCGTCAGATCAAAGCCTTCCGGCAGTTGCCGGGATAGTCGTTTGAAATCGATGAACTCTCCTTCGATGTCCTGCACCGATTTGCAGCGGGAGCAGACCAGGTGGTGATGAGGTTCGAGATTGCCGTCCACGCGCACGGTGGCGGCATGAGGACTAACCTCGCGCAGCATCCCACACTCGATGAAGAGCCGCAGGTTGTTGTAGACGGTGGCGAGTGAGATGGATGGAATGCTTCGCCGGACCGTGGCGTAAATGTCTTCCGGGGAATAGTGCCCGTGGGAAGCGATGACGGCCTCATAGACCACCTGACGTTGATGCGTGACCGCCAAGCCGTGCTTCGCAGCCAGCTCACGGAACTGTTCATGGGTGAGGCGCATGATTATTGGATGAGAATAATTATAAAACGAGATCAAGCGGCGTTCAACGAAAATCTTTCCTTTGGTCTCAAAGAGGACGGTCGGTCTAAGAATCAGTCGTGAACAGGAGCGCTGGCCGAGTTGGAGTCCTTGTCGTTCGGGCAGCCGTGCTCGACAGAATGCGGTCTCTTTTCCTTCAGGAGGGCGAGACCGGCTGGCGTTGCGCGAACCAGCAGATTACCATTCGCGGAGGCCATCTGGACCAAGCCGCGATCATTCGCATCCTCCCAAACCGGAAGTTTCGGGCATGAGGTGCGCCAGGCATCCATCGTTTCGTGATAGCTGCGTTCCTTCCGGCCTACCCATTCCAACAGATCGAGAATCAAATTTTCAACGGCATCCGCCATAAGCGCCCTGGATAGAAGTTTACCTCCTCCTCAACTCCTTCGAGCGAACGGAGAGGCATGCAATGCCTGCGTTTCCAACTGAGAAGAAGCGGTGACGGGCGGCACGATCGATGCCGTCGTTGTTGAGATCCTGCAACTTCTGATCGATAAGATCGTGCTTCTTCCGCGATTTGCCATCCCTGCTTTGCAGCGCTTTCAGTTGATAACTCGCACCAGTGGTTTTTATTCCCGGTCGCATCGAGCTGGTGAAAAAAAACTCGAACCATGTCGATCTCGTGGTCCCTCGTTCGATCTATGTATAGAGGCAAGAAGCGACCTCAAGAGGACGGTATGGCGATGCAACACACATTCTTCGGACGCGGTAGATCGGTCGTTGGAACAGCCCTCATCGGGTTGGGGATCTTGGTTCTTCGTGAGAATCTGGATCGAGCCGCAAGCCAGCTGAGCCACCTCTTCGGTACTCCGGGCAAAACTCTCGGGATACCGCCAACGGTTATCCTGGCGGCCTTCCGAGTGTTGCAGGCCTATGCCTCCGACCATCAGCGGTTCCTGGAAGGCTTTTTTCAGCACACGCTGCTGACGTTCTGGCCTCTGCTGCTTGTCATAATCGGGGGTGCGTTATCGCAGGAAGCCTTCAGAGACAATGCGGACGCGCGTTCCGGGAAAAATCAGGAAAGTGTCGATTTGATTGCCCGTCAATCGACGTTAAAGTAGAGGTCAGCATGTTGCTGCGCCGAAGAGCGCGCAGCTGCCCTAATCCGTACGCACCTGAGCGTCCGTTTATGGTCACAATATCCCGACGACGGGACTTTGATTCATAGAGACATTGGTCTGCGATTTTGAGCAACTCGTCGGAGGTCGAGCCGTGCTCCGGAAACGCGGCTACACCCGCTGAGATGGTGAGCGATCGAAGAACCTCATTCTTATATTGCAGCCGAAGGCTTTTTACTTCGGAGCGCAGCGCGTTAGCGCGGATGGTTGCATCCTGCGAAGACGATTCAGGGAGAGGCAAAGATCTGCGGAATCAGCGGCTCCAAGTCCGCAGCCTCGTCGCGAATTATTCCCAAGCTTCCGATGTCAATCGAAGAAAAGAGCGAGTCGGGAATGTCTGCCATATTGCCCGTGGAATTGCCGGGCGGAGAAATTGTAGACTTGCATCTCAATCGCCAGCTCGGTCCTGTGGACCAGCGAGCCGTCGTGCGGAACAATGCCTTTCGCCATGGGTTCGAGTTTGCGGACCATAAAACATCGCGAGCGGCGATGAGGTCAAGATATGGATGATTCTTCTTCAACGGAACTGAAGGTTCTTGTAGCAGATGATTCGCCGCTGTACCGCAAACTCGTGGAACAGTCACTTTCGCAAGAGCAATACGCGGTTCTGTTTGCACAGAACGGCCAACAGGCACTCGATTTTTTTGCCGAGCACCGGCCTGCCTTGGTCATCACCGACTGGACGATGCCCGACATCAGCGGAGTTGAACTCTGCCGACGCATACGCCAAAATTTCGAAGAGTCCTATGCCTATGTCATCCTGCTTACCAGCAACACCGACAAAGCAGAAGTGATTGAAGGTCTGGCCGCCGGCGCCGATGACTATCTGACAAAACCCTTTCATCCCGGCGAACTGCTGGCACGTGTTGGAGTGGGCCGCAGGATCGTCG
Organism: Terriglobales bacterium; assembly: GCA_035604895.1. Taxonomy (GTDB): domain Bacteria; phylum Acidobacteriota; class Terriglobia; order Terriglobales; family Acidobacteriaceae; genus JABDBE01. The sequence goes on from DATNHO010000137.1 coordinate 5,843, forward strand.
AACTCCATCGCCAGGTCCAGGCAAAGAATCGTTTGTTGGAAGAGTTGGCATTGACCGACGCTCTGACAGGCCTGCCAAACCGCCGCGCGATCGACGTGTGGGCAAGCCGGCAACTGAGTGCGGCCGCAAGGCATAGTTTCCCGGTTTGGGTGGTTATGGCAGACCTGGACTTCTTCAAAAAGATCAATGACACCTACGGACATGATGCCGGGGACATCGTTCTGAAGAGCTTCGCCGAGATTCTCAAGGTCAACACCCGTCGATCAAATATATGTGGTCGCCTGGGAGGGGAAGAATTCCTCATGGTCATCACCCACGTGGAAGAAAAAGAGAACGTGACCATCGCCGTCGAGCGCATCCGCAAGCAGTTCGAGAGTCAGACGTGCAGCGTTGCCGGATCCACCTTCGGTACCACCGCCAGCTTCGGAATTGCCGGCTTCCGTGGGACGGCCTCGCTTGGCCTCAACGATCTAATCACCCGCGCAGACTCCGCTCTGTACTCCGCGAAGCGTAAAGGACGCAACCGCGTCGAGTTTGCAGTGGACCACGCCTGATACGCGGCCAAGGAAAGCTCCCACAGTAGTTCAGCCAGGAAGGTTGAGACAAGTATTGACGCACAACATTCCAGTCGATCGCGAAACATCGATTGGCGCAATTACGGCGAGTTGGGGGTACAGCGAAACGCAGGAGTAAGTGGCGCGAGGCACCTCCGCTTATTCAACGGATCGCGGAACGTAGCACCCGGCGTTGCATTTTATATGTTGCGTTTGCAACATGTTTATGTTGTAATAGCAACATAGAGGAGGTACCCCATGAACGAGATCCTTGAAGCGCTCTTCCACAGGCGAGCAGTTAAAGCTTTTGAGGCGGTCGAAATCCCACAAGTACTGCGTGAACAAATCCTCGATGCAGCCCGCCATGCTCCCTCCAGTTTCAATTCGCAACCGTACCGGTTCTTTTGGGTGGAATCGTCGCCCAGAAAGGCAACTGCGGCGAAACTCTGCATGGGGCAGATGCCGGCGGCAACGGCGTCCGCGCTGGTAGTTGCGGTGGCCGACATCGGGTCGCTGGCAGCGACCTCGCAAGCCCAGTTGGAGTGGATGCGCAGGAGCGGCTTCAGCCACGCCAAAATTCGAGACTACGAGCGGACGGCGAAGATCGGCCAGATCCTGTTCATGCCAGGACCGTTCGGCATTTTTGGCGCGCTCAAGTGGGCGATTTTTCGACTGGTGAATTTGTGGACGACGATGGGAATGCCACCAGTGTTTCGACAGGACTTGTTAAAGTGGGCGACGAAGAGTACATCGTTGGCCTGTGAGAATCTGATGATTGCCGCTGAAGCGCTGGGACTCAACACGTGTCCCATGGAAGGATTCGATGGCCGCAGACTCTCCAGATTTCTCGGACTGTCAACCCGGTATCATGAAATTGTGATGGTGATTGCGATCGGGAAGAAATCGCCTGCTTATGCGGAACCACCTCAGTGGCGGCGACCTCTCGATGCCACGGTAACCGTCCTATGATCATCGATCCAAAGATCATCGTTCCAAAGAAGGATATTCCTCAAGACATCTTAAGGGACTCAGTTCTTGCCCATGTTGCTGCAGCCTATTTTTCCGTGGGGAAGAGACTCGAACGAAAAACTCGGTGCTCTGCGACTCGTGGCTTCATCCTGTCCACACTCCGGGGCGGTGCCACGCTCAATCAGAATCAAATCGCCACACTTCTCGGTATCGACCGAACTGTCGTGCACCGAGCCATCAAATCAATGGTTCAGGAAGGGCTTGTGTCGGAGAGAAAAGCAAAATCGGGCAGAGCAATTCACGTTACGTTGACGCCCAAAGGCCACAAATACAGGAAACGCCTGATCAATGCGAGGATAGCTGCTGACGATAAGCTCCGAAAAGAAATGACTCCGCAAGAACGCACAACACTTCTTCGACTCTTGAAATTGATTGCCGAATTAGAGTTCTAAGACTGCACCGCCGTCCATTCTGGATGGGTTGTGGTCTACGCGCACTATCCAGAAACGGGCTTCGAGACCATTACCCCGAACAGACCACCATACTGAATCACGGCGGGGGAGGCCGTCAGGTATGGTGCATCGGAAGACATCGAAACGCTCGAAACAAAGAATTATGCTTCGACTAGCCGACTTGGAGCAGTCGAGGAATGCGGTTCAGTGCGCATTTTCCATTGCTATCGCACGAGGGAACAGGATGTTGTTCTCCAAATGAATATGCTGGTGAAGATCGGCTTCAAAATCAGCCAGCGCCTTGTACAACGTCTGGTAGCTGATACACGCCTCACTTGGAGCCGTATAACCACGGCTGACTTCGCGCATGGAACGTAGTGCGTTCCCAGCGGAGTCGTGTTCGCGTTCCATCATGGACACAGGATTTTGCACGCTGCCAAACGGTGGTGGCAGAACTGGTTCCTTTTGGATGACGGCCTCCTCCATCCTCACGATGTAGGGAAACAGAACCCGCTCTTCCTTCATCATGTGTGTCGTCAGCTCCTGAACCAGGCCCTGGAAGCTGGCCCGGACCTGTTGCAGTTCGGGATGGTTCTTCCCGTGGACGGAGCAAACTTTATCTAGAAGAGGAACGAGGCGAGCCATTTCTTCACGCGTGTATTTATGGTGCGTGTTCTTGATGTGCACGACCAAATCCGCAAGGGGCTCAGTTTGCCAGTTTCGGTCTTTCTGCGCAGCGTGTTCCGCCTGCTCGGCCATTTCCAAAGAGTCGATTACCTGATCGATCAATAGATTCGACGTGCGGCAGGCTTCTTCCAGCGACTTGTTGCCTCCGCAGCAGTAGTCAATGCCTAGCTTTTCAAAGACTCTCGTGGCCGTAGTATTCTCCAGCGCTAATTCACGGACGGTTTTTTCGGCGGTCATGTTCATAGCGTTCTCCTTACGGCCCAGCTCGATGCTTGTAGGCCGCACTTGATGTTCTGACGCTAGCGGAATGAAGGACGCCTGCCGATGACTTTTGTCACGAAGCACAAACCTGGATGAGACGAGTCAGAATCGGAGGAATCAGCAGGAAGACGAGTGCGCCAGGAGATCCAGCTTTATTCCGGTGAATGGGTTTCAGCTTCCAACGCTTTCAGATTGGAGATCGTCACTGTCCGCCCGTCGATCTGGAGCATCCCCTCCGCCTGGAGGCGAGAGAGATTGCGGGAAACGAGCTCGCGGACCGTGCCAATATGTGACGCTAATTCCTGATTGCTGGCCGGCAACGTGATTTCCACGCCTGCGGCGGAACGTTTGCCTTCCTTGTGCGCGAGACGCAACAGAAACGAGGCCAGCCTGTGACGCACAGTGGTGAACGAGAGTTCTTCAATGATGCCAACCAGTCGGCGCAAGCGCGCACCCACCACCCGCAAGACCTTCAGTGCTACCTGAGGATGGGCCAAACACAAGGCCTGAAAATCCTGCTTACTGACAAACAGCAGCTTGGCCTCGTCGATCGCCGTTACGGACGCGGGATAGCTCCCGCCATCGAAGACGGGGAGTTCGGCGATGGAACTGCCTGGACCATCAATGCTGAGTACTTGTTCGCGTCCGTGGGCCGAACTCTTAAAGATTCGCACATGCCCCGACTCGACGACATAGAGCCCAGAACAAGGCTCGCCCTCGCCAAACACGCTCTGACCCGCTGAATAAGTGCGCGGCACAGTGCGTTGGGCGAGAAAGCTCAATTCACTTTCCGTCAGCCCAGAGAAGATTGGGACTTTGGCGAGGGTCTTTTCAACGGTAGAAGTAGGCTCAGGCACGATGGCTATTGTATCGGAGGGTGGTGACGGAAGAGCGTGTGTTTGCCTCCAGGCAGGTCTTTTCCACACACCGTGACAAAAGTCATCGTTTGCCGCTCAATCTTTGGTCGAAGCTTTCACTTGCCACGCTGGGCTGACATCCCGTTGCGCTCGCTGAAGTACCTTGTGTTGAGCTTCTTCGCCTACGCCGTAATCGGCATGTCGGCAACTTGCATCGCCGAATTTCTCAATAGCCCGTATGCGCTCATTGTCGATGTGCGTATGCTCTACTTCCGCCGCTACATCGGTGACAATGCCGGAATCCGTAAACTGATTTTTTCTAAGAGGTTAGGATGGAGCCGACGACCAGAGTTGAACTGGTGACCTGCCGATTACGAATCGGCTGCTCTACCAACTGAGCTACGTCGGCCTGGTTCGATTCTAAATGCCGGCGGAGTCAGCGTAAAGAGCGGGAGTAATCTGACGTGTGCCCTCGAGCGTTTCATGCACCCTTGGATGCGCTGCGGAGCTTTTGCTCCACCCGGACGGGCGAGGCGCACGTCCCCACGCGAGCAATTCCCGCGCTCACGCCGCGCTTATGCTTTGCACTTCTCTCTCGTACTCCTCATCCGACTCGGCTGGCAGCAGAACCCACAGAGTGTAGATGCCAAGCGCAGTGCCGAACGGGACGTTGAAGAAGAGCGAAGGAAATGCGAGCACTACAGCGACCGTGCGCGCCCATGGTTCGCGTTGCAACAAACCCCAGCCCGCGACAAATCCTGCGAAAGCTTTGACGACCATGAGGGTGGCTATGAAGCTCAGAAACGGATGCACGAAAGCTGGTCTGGTTGGATGTATCCCCAAGTTGAAAACAGTATTGGACACGATATATGAGGCGACGCCGAGCAAGCCGTCGAGCGCCGACAACGCCAGCCAGAAAATTCCGAGAAGGCGAACGTGCTCCCGCACCCGGTTGCGCTGCGGATATCCCACCATCAGTCCCGCGATTTCTTTTCCGCACCGGCTGCAAAAACGCTGATCTGCCTCTAACCCAACCCCGCATCGATCACAGAACATAACTTCCTCCCCGGCGCAATCGCAAGTCGACCCTGCTTGAGATACGAACTATAGCGCAAGGTCGTTCCCACAAAACACGTAAATGATGCGAAGGGTCCGAGCGCCGCAAGCGGTCTTTGTACCTGGCCCGCAGCTCCACTTTCAGAAAATGAAAAGGCTACCCGGCAACTTGGGCAGCCTTTTCTTTCAAGGGAGAATAGTTCTAACGGAGATTAAAACCGTCAAAACTTTCTGGCGAAATCTTATGAGCCGAAAAAGGGGGGTGTCAAGAAATTTCTACGAAATAAATAGCTTTATTTTCAATAAGTTAGAAAATAGGTTAACACGCCCTGTGGGTTCCTCATTGTGAGACAATCACGCCGTCTGACGGCCCTAAACTGCCTTGATTGATGAGTTTACAGCATCATTCACTGGCTCAGGAGAGGTTTCCGAGAGGTGCAGCGAGATGAATTCCCGGTTCTGGGCCTGCTCAAATCCTCGCTCCGGAAACAGCCGTTTTGCGAGGATACGAATGCCCCCAAAGGCAACTCCGGCGACCAGCGCGAAGCCAATAATGATGAAGCAAAGAATAATCACGTTCACCAAAAGGTTTGCCAGGTTGTCGCGCTTGGTGAAATACGTGTTCTCGTTCCAGGTGACATTGGCGTCGTAGTTCACCGAAGCCAGCAACGACCCGGCTTCAGTTTGCGAAATCGGACCAGCCACCACTGCCACAATTGGGCCGGTACGCTTGTCAAAGATCGGATTCTGAAGCATGGCATTCGCATTCGCCGACGGCGCGCCGCTGCTGGATTGCGGATTATGTGCGCGCGCAGCATCGATGCGCCGAAGATGATCGGCTGCAATCTGCGGCGTCGGATACGAAATCAACAGCAACGTAGCTTCACCGCCCGAACTGTTGTAGTTCCCAACCACCACTTCCGCGCCGGCGTTGAAGTCCACCAGTTCGGACGGAAGCGGAGCAGCGACATGCTCCAGCGCCGCAGGTCCGACCACGTACTTGGCGCTGTTCTTTACGTAGGATTGACTTGGCAGGTAGGCGGGCAATCCTGGCAGGTTGCGGGTGTTGCCTGGGGGCAGGGGCAAGCCGTCCGCCAGCTCCCGCAACTCGGCGGCAGACATTGCTGACAGTTTTTGAAATATCGCGTCCACCAGGATGTTGCCGCGATAAAACAATACGCGCTCGTTCAACGATGCGGCCCCGTCCCCGATCTTCTCGATCAGCATCGCCTTAGTCTTGTAGTAGGTGTAGGCTCCGTACGCGCCGCTGGCATCCGCGAAATGGGCCGCTTTCAAGCTGAGCTTGCGACCGTCGTCGCGGGTGTAGGTGGCAGATTCGAAGGCGGTGAATCCGTATTCTTTCAGAACCGCGGCGTTCACCGGATCGGCGATCGCGGGGTCGTCGCTGGTCCGCGATGAACCGGACATTTGCCAACCCCCGAATTGTTTGGGAATTGAGGAGGAAGCAGTCTCTCTTGCCCACCCGACTCCGGCCAGCGAGACGACAACGAACACGGCGGGAATCAGCTTAGAAAGCTTCATGCAGGCGGAATATGCGAAAAACGACACCATCCCTTCTAATTAGACTACTGTGGAGTCAGGAAAGTTTCCAGAGCGGGGTCGTCCCCGCCTCACACTGCCCGCTTCACACTGCCAGGTACCCCCCATCCACCGGGAACGCGGAGCCCGTCACCCATGAAGACTCATCGCTGGCGAGGTAAACAGCGAGTCCGGTAATATCTCCCGGTTGGCCAAGACGTCCCATAGGGTGCACGGCAACTCGTTCCGCCCGAACCGCTTTCGGGTCAGGAGCTTTGCTGATCACCGCGGCAGTGAGATCCGTCTCGATAAACGACGGGCAGATTGCATTCACACGGATGTGTTCGTGTCCGTGATCGATGGCCATGCACTTGGTCAGCAGAACCACCGCGCCTTTCGAGGGCGCATACGCAGCCCGGTTACGCGCTCCGTTGATTCCGAGAACCGAGGCCATGTTGATGATGGAACCGCCTCCAGCGTTACGCATCGCAGGCAGGACTGCCCGGGACAGCAACCAAAGTCCGCGAACATTCACATTGAAGGTTTCGTCCCACTGTTCTTCCGTGATCTGCTCGGCGGTTCCAATGTGAAGGACTCCGGCATTGTTCAGCAGAACATTGAGGCCGCCGAAGTGCGCCACGGTTTGCTCGACGACGCGGTTAACTTCGTCCTTCTTGGAAACGTCGGCCGAAAGGATAAAAGCCAGATCACCGATTTCACGGGCCGTCTCTTCGAGCAGCGCTTTGCGTCGCCCCACGAGGGCAACTTTTGCGCCCTCGCGAGCCAGAGCAAGAGCACAGGCGCGGCCAATCCCGCTGCCCGCGCCGGTGACGATGGCAATTCTGTTCTTAAGCCGAGATCCCATGGACAGGAACTAGTTTAGACGATCCCGGCAGCGGTGCGTCACTCAGTACCCTCCGCCCTCAAGCCGCACTTTGCCGCGGAACATGCGGAAGATGAACACGAAGTATGCGAGTGCCAGCACAAAGCCGAGGCTCCACCAGGTAATACCCACGACCAGGCCGTGATGTCCAGCAGCGGAGTTGTAAATCGTGAGGCTATAGCTGGAATCCGTACTGGCCGGCAGCACCACCGGATACAGGGCGTAAGCGGCGCCGACCAGCATGCTGGCAATGTAGAAACTCGAAGCCACAAATGCGGGCTTCTCCTTATGTCGCAATGTGGCCCAAAGCAGTACCGCGAGACTTACGAGCACGGCCAACGGTATCAGCGCGCCGATGGGATGCTCCCGGTAATTATCCATCACCTGGGGCTTTATGGAGTATGTCGCAATCAGGCTGACAACAGTCAGAACCGCCTGGATCGGCCACATGATCAAGGCCACTTTGCGGGCGCGAAGGCTCAGCTCAGCTTCCGTTTTGGTTACAACGTAAAGCGCGCCGTGTGTCGTCAGGGTCGCCAAAGCGATCACGCCCGCCATCACGGTGTACCAGTCCAAAATGCCGGGATGCGCGCTGACGCGGAAATCAGTCCACAGTGGCTCAAAGAAATACCCGTCCGGCCCGAGCGGAACTCCGCGGATCACGTTGCCCAACGCCGCGCCGAGGAAGATAGCCAGGAGAGCACTGGCGGCAAAGAAAATAACGTCGAAGAAGCTCTGCCATACGGGATCCTCGACGTGTGCCCGAAACTCAATGCTGATGCCGCGCAGCATCAGCAGCCAAAGAACCATCATCAGGGGAAGGTAAAAGCCGCTGAAGCTGGAGGCATAGAGTTGCGGAAAGGCAAAGTAGAGTGTGCCGCCGGCAGCGAGCAGCCAGACTTCGTTTCCGTCCCAGACAGGCCCGATGGCCCGCAGGATCATGCGACGTTCCGAGCTATTCCTGGCTATGAAAAGATAAATCACCCCGGCGCCGAGATCGAAGCCATCGAGCACCACATAAGCGGTCACCATTACTGCCACAACCATGAACCAGAGTGTTTCCATAAGCCTCTAATGCGACTTCCTCTAATGCACCGGGGCCGGTTCCGCGGCCGGCCCGTGCTCAATCTCGCGATGAACCAGGAACAGGAACAGAATTCCAAGAATCGTGTAGATGCCCATGAATCCCAGCAGCGTGAACATGCCGTTGCCGGCTGACACTGTTTTGGAATATCCATCCGCGGTGAGCATCAAGCCGTAGACCAGCCAGGGTTGGCGGCCCAATTCCGCAGTCATCCATCCGGCAGTGTTGGCGATGTACGGAAATGGCAGGCTCAGCAGCAGAATCCACAGCATCCAGCGCGCATTGAACAATTTTCCGCGCCACAACAGAAATACGGAGACAACCATAATCGCGATAAAGATCGTGCCTAGCCCGACCATGATGTGGTAGCTGAAATATAACAGCGGGATATTCTGCGGCCACAGCTTCTCGGGAAAAGAATCCAAACCCTCCACCCGCGCCTGCCAGCGCCGGTAGGTCAGGAAACTGAGTGCTTTGGGAACCAGCAGCGGGTTGTCAATCTTTCGTCCCGGGACATCCGGCTGGCCAATGATCACTAACGGCGCTCCGGGCTGGCTGGTAAATAATGCTTCCATCGCCGCCAAAGTGACGGGCTGATTCTGCGCCACCATTCGCCCCTGGCCATCCCCCGTAGGGAAGAGCTGCAGGATGCTGAAGATACAACCTGCCAGAACACCTGTGCGCACGAAAATTTGTCCGTGCTCTTTGTGCTTCCCGGACAGCAGATAGAATGCGCCCACCGAAGCCATCACAAAAGCGCCCGTGATCGCGGCGCCGCTCATGTTATGTGCGTACTGCCACCAGGCCCACGGGTTCAACACCAACTCCCAGAAACTACTGAGCTGTACCGAGCCATCCGCTGCTCGTTCGTAGCCCACGGGATTCTGCATCCAGGCATCGGTGGCGATGATGAAATATCCGGAAAGCCACGAGCCGAAACATACCGCAACCGCTGACCACCAGTGCGCCCGCGGGCTCAACCTCTTTTCTCCATACAGAAAAAGCCCCAGGAAGGCCGACTCCAGAAAGAACGCAAACATGCCTTCCATGGCCAGCGTTTGCCCGATTACGCCGCCGGCAAAGCGCGAGAAATGCGACCAATTCGTGCCGAACTGGAATTCCATGGGAATGCCGGTCACCACACCAATCACGAAGTTGATCCCGAAAATGCGCACCCAAAACCGAGCCGCCTGATTGTACCTTTCATCATTACGGCGCAACGCCAGAGTCTTGAGAACAACAATCAATGGCGCAAGTCCCATGGTGAGTTGGGGAAACAAGTAGTGAAATGTGACGGTGAAAGCAAAGTGCAGGCGGTGAACCAGCAGAGCGCTATCCATGGAGAACTCTCATCGGTAGGTAAAAAATACCGGAAATTGACAAGCTGCCACTGTGACGCCCGTCACACAGACAGGGAAACTCCGCTAGCGCACATTGCTACGACGGCGTTCCAGTTCAGCCCGGCGGATGTCTCGACGCCGTCCGGCATCGTCGTAGCGGCGCCGCTGGTCATCGCTTTCCGGGATAACTGCTGGGCACTGCAACCGTCGTCCGCCCGCGTCCACAGCCACGAACGTCAGGTAGGCCGAACTCACGTGCTTGCAGTCATCGAGAATGTAGTTTTCCACCCAGGCTTTGACCCCAACCTCCATTGAGCTGTGGAACACACGATTCACCGATGAGCGCAGGATGACCAGGTCCCCGACGTGCACGGGAACCAAAAAATCCATGTGATCAATCGAGGCGGTCACCACGTAGTTCCGGCAATGGCGATGTGCGGCCATAGCTCCGGCGAGGTCGATCCAGTGCATGAGCCGTCCACCGAGCAAGGCGCCGAGCGGATTGGCATCGTTGGGCAGAACAATCTCGGCCATCTCGGACTGCGAATCCCGCACGGGCCGCGGCAACGCAAGGTCATCGTTATCGATCATAAATGTGTGCTCGAGGTGCCCGCCAGCGTGGGCTGGATTCTACGCAGCAAATATGATTGTAAATAACATTCTGCCATTTTCTGAATGCGCGCGTCGGGGTGAGAAGAGATCCACCGGCCGAGCGAAAGATCGTATTCCAGCGTTCCGTAACCTGCCGGGCGATGACAAGACTCGCAGACGAACCAAAGCACGAGCTGCGCGCCGCGGTCGCGAGCGATCGAAAATCGTACCGCATCGGACGTGCGTTCTTTTGGAAGCCGTGGACAACTCGCAGCGTAGCCCAGATTGCAAAGCTCCCGCAGCTCTTCGTCCGTTGGCTCCTCGCCTTCATGGCTCGGCGCGGAGCAATGTCCGGTCCATCCGCCGCCCAAAGGTAGCCGCGACGCATGCAGCCAGCCGCCATCTACGAGTTTGTTCGTCGGCATGAAGAACGGACAAGCCACGCTGAAACTCCTGTTGAGGATGATGGCATTGTACTCACGGGAAGAATGAATGAACAGTGGTTAGAACAATTCCGTACGAAAGAGTTCATGCCAGCGTTGTAGTAACCTCATACTTGGAACTGAGAACTGACATCCGAGAACTGCTTTTATGGACAGACTTGCAATGCTCAACGAGATTCTTTCCCAGAACCCGAACGATGCCTTCGCCCGTTACGGACTCGCCATGGAGCACTCAAAAGCCGGCGAAGTCGAGCGCGCGCTCGAGGAATTCGCAAAGCTGCTTTCCATGCATCCCGATTACACAGCTGGATATTTCATGGCTGCGCAGACGCTGGTAAGTGCGAATCGAGCCGATGAAGCCAAGAAGATGTTGGTCGACGGAATCTCGTCGGCCCGACGCACCGGCAACACTCATGCGCAATCAGAAATGACCGCCATGCTGGACGAGTTGAAATAATGATGAGTTGAAATAATTAAGAAGTGAAATAACCTAATCCCGCTTTCGCACCATCTTCACCATCGACCACTCCACCAATCCCGGGAAAAGTTGATAAATCTTGATCACCGGAATCATCGTCCAGGGCACGACCACCTCCCGCTGCTGTTTTAGATACCCTCGAAGCACCGCCTTGGCAACGCGTTCGGCGGTGATGCCTCGAACTCGAGCGGGCCGCACTTGTTTCTGTTCTTTACCCTTGGTAACGTTCGCGTTGAATGCCGTGCGCACGTAGCCCGGGCACACGGTCATCACGTTGATCCCGGAGTTCTTGAGTTCGATCCTCGCGCCTTTACCAATCGCGTTCATGGCAAATTTGGTCGCACTATAAACCGCATGAAATGGCAGCGGAATATGCCCAGCAACGCTCGACACATTAATGATCGCGCCTGACCCTTGCTGCTTCATCACCGGAATCACGGCCTGCATGCCTTCGACCGCCCCGAAAAAATTAGTCTCAAACGTTTCGCGGCATGCGGCCATATCCACGTTCGCAACCGAATCCAAAATTCCGTGTCCGGCATTGTTGATCCAGACATCAATGCGCTGGAGGTGATGAAGCGTAAGACCGACCACGCGATCAATTTCCTCGCGGTTGCGCACATCGCAGGCCAGCCCTAGCGTGCGTTCGCTGTGGCCTATCCGGTTGCGGGCGGCTTCCGCACGTTCAGCGTCCCGCGAGAGCAGCACCACGCTTGCGCCACCGTAGGCGAAGATTTTGGCAATCGCTTCGCCGATTCCCATGGACGCACCCGTCACCACAACGACTTTTCCTGGCAGTTGCATTGCGCTCAATCCCATTTCGAGCTTCTATGCTCTTGTCGCACTCAAGTCAAGCAGGATGAAGTTAAACTCTGGCGTACAATTCAAAAAGTCTGCTCCGCAAATTCTCGGAGGTTGTTTTTGAGCGCGCTGCTTTCCTTGTTCCCCCTCGACCTCGTTCTGCTCCCCGGCACATCTCTGCCGCTGCATATTTTCGAGCCGCGCTACCGCGAGATGATTTTCGAATGCCTCAACCGCAACCAGCATTTCGGCGTGCTGCGCGGCAAGGAGCAGGAACTCGCCGAAATCGGCTGCACCGCGGAAATCCTCACCGTCACCAAGAAATATGACGACGGACGCATGGACATCGTCACCGAAGGTCGCGCCCGCTTCGAGGTCATCCAGCTCAATCAGGAGCGATCGTTCTTGCAAGCCGAGGTGCTCTATTTGCAGGACGAGCCGGATCTCGCCTCGCCCGAGGAAATTGCGCAAGCCATGAAGCTGCACACAGAAATCATGACCCTCGCGGGAGCGGAGCCGGAAAGATCTTCAGAAGTTCGGCAAGGTCAACTCTCGTTCCATCTCGCCGGTTCGCTTCCGCTCGATCTCGACTTTAAACAGACGCTGCTGGCGATGAGATCGGAAGCCGAACGCCTGCGAGCCGTCATTTCATGTTTTGAAACTATCCTGCCGACCATGCGCCGCACCGTGCACGTACGCCGCAAAGCCGGCGGCAATGGGCACGCGGGATAACCTTTAAGGCAAGCGTATAATCGGGCCAGAAGCAGTTCTCCCTGGGGGTTTTTTGATCATGAGTCTTCCTCGGACGCTCGGCGAATTACGCCACAGTCCATTTTCCGAAGAGCAATTGCGAAGCCGGCGCGTGAAGGATGAGCTGCGCGATAACCTGATGGCGAAACTTCGCCAGGGCGGACCGATCTTCTCCGGAATTGTCGGCTACGACGATACCGTTGTGCCGCAAATCATCAACGCCATTCTCTCGCGTCATAATTTTATCCTGCTGGGACTTCGCGGCCAGGCCAAGAGCCGCATCTTGCGCGCTCTGACTACGCTGCTCGATGAGCAAACGCCTTACATCGCGGGTTGCGAGATTCACGACAACCCCTATTCGCCCATTTGCCGCCGTTGCCGCGACGAGATTGCCAAGCACGGCGATGACACGCCCATCGCGTATCTTACCCAGGAAGAGCGCTACGTGGAAAAACTCGCCACGCCCGACGTGACCATCGCCGACCTGATTGGCGACATCGATCCCATCAAAGCAGCACGGGGCGGCCACGAACTGGGCAGCGAGATGAGCGTCCACTACGGCTTGCTGCCCCGTGCCAATCGCGGCATCTTCGCCATTAACGAACTGCCCGACCTCGCCGGAAAAATTCAGGTCGGCCTCTTCAACATCATGCAGGAAGGCGATGTGCAGATTAAAGGTTATCCCATCCGCCTCCCACTCGATGTCGCCCTGGTCTTCAGCGCCAACCCCGAGGATTACACGGCTCGCGGCAAAATCATTACGCCGCTGAAAGACCGCATCGGTTCGGAAATTCGCACTCATTATCCGGCTTCGATCGAAGAAGGCATCGCCATCACCACGCAAGAAGCCTGGACGAATCGCGATGGTTATAAGCTGCAGATTCCGAGATACGTTCAGGAGGTCATCGAACGCATCGCCTTTGCCGCGCGCGAGGACAAGAAAGTCGACAAGCGTTCGGGAGTAAGTCAGCGCCTGCCAATTTCCTGCATGGAGAACGTGATCTCGAACGCCGAACGCCGCGCCATCCGCCACGACGAGAAGCTGGTGGTTCCGCGCATCGGAGACGTTTATGCCGCCATGCCCGCCATCACCGGCAAACTCGAACTGGAGTACGAAGGCGAAATGAAAGGCGCGGACCAAGTAGGACGCGAGTTGATCCGAACCGCCATCGCAAAAACCTACGACGGCTACTTAAAAGGCACGGACATGAATCAGGTCGTCCAGTGGTTCGATCTCGGCGGCGAGATTCAACTGGCGGACACCGCTGGTGCAGGCGAGGCACTGCAAGCCCTTCGCGGTATTCAGGGTCTAATGGAGAAGCTCACCAAGTTGAAGGTGGGCCCGAAAGACAGCCCGGAGACGCAGGTCTCAGCCGCGGAGTTCGTGCTCGAAGGCCTGCACGCACATAAACGCATCGGACGGAACGAAGAGCGTCTATTCAGCGCCGGAGAAAAACCGCCGAAAGTCGCAGAGAAGCCTTTCGAGCGCGAGGACGCCCCGTTCCGTGGAAGAAGGCCGTTTAACTAGCATTCAGCTCTCAGCAATCAGCACTCAGTCGTCTGGACCAGCGGCGACGTAGCGGGGTTGCTGAATGCTGACTGCTGAGCGCTGAAAGCTCTGTATGAAACGTATCCGCTATTCCAAATACGTTCCCGACCCCGCCGGCGAAATGAGCATGGAAGATCTGCTCAGCGCTCTCTCCGATTTTCTGCTTCAGAGCGGATTCCAGAATTATTTGTATGACGATTTCGGCGACGGCGAACAAACGCTGGACGATCTGCGCCGTGCAATTGAGCAGGCGTTACTCGATAGCGATCTGCTCGACGAGCAAATGCGACAGCAGTTGCGGCAGATGCAGATGGAAGGCACCCTAGATGAACTTATCGACCAATTGATGCAGCGCATGGAGCAGGAAGATTACATCAGTATCGATCAACGGCACGACTCTGCCCGGGAATCGAGCGTAGGCGGACAGGTGGGCGACGCACAACAACAGGTGAAGTTCGAAATCACCGACAAGAGCCTTGATTTTCTGGGCTTCAAAACCCTTCGCGATCTCATGGGCTCGCTCGGCAAGTCAAGCTTCGGCCGCCACGACACCCGCGACATGGCCACTGGCATCGAAGCCAGCGGCGCATCGCGGCAGTATGAATTCGGAGACACGCTCAATCTCGATATCACCGCCACGCTTTCCAGCGCCATCCAGCGCGAGGGTCTGAAACTCCCGCTAAACATCGAATACTCCGACCTACAAGTGCATCAGTGCGAATATCAGTCGTCCTGCGCGACCGTGCTCATGCTCGACTGCTCACACTCTATGATTCTTTACGGAGAAGATCGCTTCACGCCCGCGAAGAAAGTCGCGATGGCGCTGTCGCACCTGATCCGCACGCAGTATCCCGGCGATTCCTTGTCGTTAATCCTTTTCCACGATTCCGCCGAAGAAGTTCCTCTATCGCAACTGGCGCGCGTGAAAGTCGGCCCGTATTACACCAACACCCGCGAAGGCCTGCGCCTGGCGCAACGCATTCTGCAACGCCAGCGCAAAGACATGAAGCAGATTGTGATGATCACCGACGGCAAGCCCTCGGCGCTGACGCTCGAAGACGGACGCATCTACAAAAACGCCTTCGGCCTCGATCCGCTGGTCGTGAGTCAGACACTCGAAGAAGTTTCCAAGTGCAAACGCGCAGGCGTCATGATTAATACGTTCATGCTCGCGTCAGATTACGGCCTGGTGCAGTTCGTCCAGAAGGTCACAGAAATGTGCCGCGGCAAAGCCTACTTCACCACGCCGTACACGCTGGGCCAATATCTGTTGATGGATTACATGTCACGCAAGACGAAAACAATTCACTAATAAGAGGAACCCTAACCCTCCGCCTTTTTCACTGCCAACTCCGCGCCTTGAAATCCAATCTTGCTGTGGGTTCCATCGCAAAAAGGCTTGTTGACTGATCCGCCGCAGCGGCAAAGGGAAAAAGCCGGTTTGCCGGTCAAGTCGTACTGAGTGCCGTTAATGTCCACCAATTCGATCGAACCTTCAGGAGCTTCCACGCGATAAGGACCGTTCGGACGAACGGTAATTTTGACTGTAGCCATGAGGCCTCCGATTGAAATGTAGCTGAGGTATGAAGATATCAGCTTTAGGCCGGAATTCTAAACTGAGTCTGGAGTTAGCGCCCTGCACAGGTGAGGACCCCCGCGCCTACACCGGCTGGCTGAAGCCCAAAGCCGTGAAGCCCAAAGCCTGCTGTTTTCACGCCACCGCCAACCGCGCCTCAATCAAACTGTGGTAAAGCCGCACATACTCATCAATCATGCGCTTGGCGGTAAAACATTCGCGCGCGCGTTGATAAGCGCGGGTAGCGTACCCGCGGCACAGGTCGCGATGCTCGTGCAACCGCCGAATCACATCGGCCAGGCTCTCCGCGTCGTTAGCTTGAAAGTAAATCGCGGCATCGCCCCAAATTTCGCGGAAGCAGGGAATGTCATTGGCGATGATGGCGCAACGTGAAAACGCCGCTTCGAGCGGCGCCATTCCAAAGGCCTCATATCTCGACGTGGCTGCGTACATCGAGGCGCGGCTGTACAGCGTGCGCAGTTGTGCCTGCGTCTGCGGTCCTTTAATAGCCACGCTGATTTGGTCGAGGGCAAGCTTCACATCGGTGCGGATCGGAATCTCGAGATCGGCCACTGGCGCCTCCGAGCCTACAATGCACACCGGCAGCGGGTGCGCGTATTGAGTCAACAGGCTGACCTGCTTGCCCGCATCGCACAAACGACCCACCGCCAGCACCGAATCGTCCTTGCTCACGTACGGATTAAATGAGACCGGATTCCGCCCGTTGTAGATCACCGAATCCCGCCGCGGGCGCGTGTAGCAGGCGCGAATCACATCCAGCATCCACAGTGAAGGAGCGACCACGGCGCTCGCGTGCCACAAGCCTCGGGTCACAGCTTCCCGGTACCAGCGCATCCAGCGGCCCTCTTTGGGTTCGTGCCCGTGCACTTCTTTCCACCAGCTGATCAAATCGCCATGAGCCACCACCACCCGCGGCGTCTCCACCGCCAGGCTTCCATAACAAAGCTGATTCAGGTGCAGCAGGTCGGGCTTGAGTTCCTTGACCAGCCCAGTGAGATATGCGGACGAGTCCTTCAGATCCTGCTCGGCGTCGTGCATCCAGTCCAAGCGAAACGCCGTCGGCCGGTATTCCAGGCCCTGTAGTTCGTCCATCCAGGAAGTTTGCTGGGGAAGGGGAATATCGCCCAGGCTGACGAGAGTAACGCGCACGCCGCGCCCCACCAGTCCGGTGACCAGTTCCTGTGTGTAAGTCCACACCCCGCTCAACGTATCGGTGGTCACAAGAACGTGCACTGGCATCTCCAACGTTAGGCACGGGTCGTCGCCAATGTAGGCGCGGGCGCCCTCGCCCCTGCTTATCCCGGCGGAAATTCAAACCCTCCGAACTCCACACCGGGCCGACCTATTCTATTTCGGAACGCCCGCAGATTGAAGCACTTCTTTTGGGCCATCTCGGAGTCCGAGTGCAACATCTTGCAACTCGTCTGCAAGCAGTTGAGACACAGCGCTCAAGTTACAATGAATTCATGCGTCGACTGATGTGCGTTATCGCCCACCCCGACGACGAGGAAGCAGGCTTTGGTGGCTCCCTGCGCCTCTACCACGACCGCGGCATCGAGACCTGCGTGCTCTGCCTTACTCCGGGCCAGGCCGCGAGCCATCGTGGCGGAGCCGCGAGCGATCAGGAACTCGCGTCTCTGCGGCGGAAGGAATTTGCCGCCGCTTGTGAAATCCTGAAAGTCTCCCGCGGAATCGTGCTCGACTACCCCGACGGCCAGCTCCATCGCCAGGATCTTTACAAGGTAGTCTGCGAATTGACGCTCCACGTTCGCCAATTCCGTCCGCACGTGCTCATGACTTTCGGCCCCGACGGCTCTGTGACCGGGCATACCGATCATTCCATGGCTTCCGTTTTCGCCACGCTAGCCTTCCATTGGGCGGGACGGAGCAACCGCTATCCCGACCAGCTCATCGGCGAAATTACTCCGCACCGAACCCAGAAGCTTTATTACAGCACCACGGGCTTCACCCTGCCCGACCGCCAGCCAGTCATACTGCCGCCGGCAACCGCGACCATCGAGATTGGCGACTACCTCGAAACCAAGATCGCCGCATTCAAAGCGCACACCAGCCAGGCGCCCCTGTGGCCGCAGTTCGAATCCCACGTCCGCCAGCGCGGACGCCAGGAAATGTTCCATCTCATCGCCAGAGTCACGCCCGGCTTGATCGAGCAGGAGACCGATTTGTTCGCAGGAATTAAAGAAAACATTTAGTCCACTCACTCAACGAGTCCCCATGTAGTGCAAGCCTGCTCGCGATTGTTGCTTTTGTTGGATGCAAAGTATACAGTGTATACATGAATGTCAACCCCACGACCCTCAGAATCGCCACCGCTGCGCGTCGCCTGCTGGATAAGGAGGGCGCGGAAGCGGTGACCATGCGCCGGGTGGCACAGGCCGTAGGCATCACGCCCATGGCAATCTATCGCCACTACCCCGACCGGGCGGGTCTCCTGAACGCCTTGGCGGACACGGGTTTCGCGGAGTTGGCTACTCGTCTGGCCCGCCAGCGCTTCCCCGGCGGCATTGAGCAGCAGCTCACGAAGATGGCGGAGATCTACCTGGAGCACGCCCTCCACAACCCGCGCCTTTTCGAGCTCATGTTCCTCAAGCCGCGCGAAGGTGCTCGCCGCTACCCACGAGACTTCAAGGCCGGACGTTCCCCCACTGGCAACCTGATGGCGGCAGTGGTGCAGGAAGGCATGACGAGCGGATATTTCCGCAAAGACGATGTGTGGGAGATCGTCTTCGAGATGGGCGCGCTCTCCCATGGCCTCATCATGCTTTACCTCGGCGGACGCCTAGCCGTGCCTCCCGCCCGTTTTCGCGTCATGTACCGGCGATCCTTCAGGAGATACCTCCGTGGCATTCGCAAATAAGGCATTCGCAAATATGACATTCGCAAATAATGACATCCCAAATAACGACACGCGCTTCGGCACCGCGTTGGTTGCCGTGGCATCCACAGCGGTATTGGTCTGGTTCGGCACCGGCCTCTACCCCAAGTGGCCGCTCCTCTGGTTTGCGCCACTGCCGGTGCTGCTTTTCGCTTCGCGCAATTCTGCGTGGAGGACAGCCCTGGTAGCGGCGTCCTCGTGGCTGGCCGGCAGTCTCAATTTGTGGCACTACCTCAGCGTGGTGGGTGTGCCGCCCACGGCCCGGATAGCAATCTGCACAATCCCAGCGCTGGTGTTCGCGGTGGCAGTGTTGCTCTTTCGCGCCCTGCTGAGGCGTGGCGCCTGGTGGAGCGCGCTGCTCGCCTTCCCTGCGATGTGGGTCTCCGTCGAGTACCTTTTCGACCTTGTTTCTCCCCACGGCACGGGAGGCAATCTTTCCTATTCGCAGTTGAACTTCCTGCCCGTCCTGCAACTCGCCTCCGTCACCGGACCCTGGGGTATAAGTTTTCTGCTGCTCTTATTTCCCGCCGCGCTCGCGGTTGGCCTGCATCTACGCAATTCGGCGCCGCAGCAGGCGATGCGCATCGTTGGTGTAGGTCTCGGAGTGATCGCAGTGGCGCTGGTCTTCGGCGCGGTGCGTCTGGCGATGCCAGCGTCGGGCCAGAAGGTAAGGGTGGGGCTTATCGCGTCCGACGAGCCGGCCAACGTAAATGTTGCAGATGAGGGCTCTGAAACGGCACGCTTGTTCCGTCAATATGCCGCTGAAGCCGAAAGCCTCGCCGCCCGAGGCGCACAAGTCATCGTGCTGCCGGAGAAACTCGGCGTGACCGTAGATCCCGATACCAAAGAAACCGACGCCCTGTTCCAATCACTCGCCGACAAAACCAATTCCAAGATCGTTGTAGGACTGGTCCACGTGTCCCCGCCAGTGAAATACAATCGGGCGCTCATATACGCGCCGGAAGCCCCGCGGCAGACCTACGACAAGCACCACATGCTGCCACCCTTCGAATCAAAGTTAAAACCGGGCACGGAGCTGACCTTTCTGCACGAGCTCTCTGGAACCTGGGGCGTGGCCATCTGCAAGGATATGGATTTCACGGCGCTCTCCCGACAATACGGTAATGCCGGCGCGGGTCTGATGCTGGTCCCTGCGTGGGATTTCGTTCTCGACCGGTGGTCCCACGGCCACATGGCGGTGATGCGTGGCGTGGAAGACGGCTTCAGCATTGCGCGCGCGGCCAAGCAGGGCTACCTGACTGTCAGCGACGATCGTGGCCGCATCCTGGCCGAGACCCGCAGCGACTCCGCGCCTTTTGTCACCCTGATCGCGGACGTACCGGTCGGGCACGATACCACTCTCTATCTTCTGCTGGGAGATTGGTTCGCGTGGGTGGCTCTGGCGATCTTACTTTTTACGCTGGTGCAGCTCTGCCGGTTACCGTCCCGACCGCCGATCGTATCGCGGACCACAGCGAACTCATGAACGCTACAGTTTAGATGCGCACGATCAACGCTGCTAGTGAAAGCGAAACAGCAGCCCCGAGGAGAATCCTATGGAATCGACGAGTTGCGAGGGCAGAGCGCTCGACCCAACGAAAGCTTTGCCATAATCGATGGAACCGCGGAAGCTGAAGCCATGCGCCACGCGAACTTCCAGCCCTGCCGCAAAGTTCACGGCAAATCCGCTCTCCGCATCGAGTCGCGAGAGGGTCAACACTGGCCCAGTCGTACTGAACGTCGCATGCGAATGAGCAAGACCGAAAAGGACATCGGCGAAAGGAGTCACACGCGTCCGGTTGCGAAAAGCGACTTCGGGCCCCGCGGTGAAGCGGAACAAGCTCGGATCGATGTCGGTACCTTGCCCCACCTTGGCGCACGGTGGCTGACTGCAGCGGCCGGGAACGTAATCAAGCACAAAATGGTTGCTGCTAAAGTGAGCGTCAAACAGTCCCACGATTCCAAAATACTGGTTCAGATTTCGTACTCCTCCGATGTTGATTCCATACCCGTTCTCGTCGTAGTCCAAGCCAAACCCGGTGATGTGCGGAGCGAAGTGAAAGTTGTGATTGTTGGTCTCGATTGAAGAATAGCCGGCAAACATCCCCCACTTGGGCGAGGAATCGGATGCTCCGTGAGTAGCCGTACCAGCACGATTGGGAGGCGCTTGATCCGCGGCAGTAGATGGCTGGGCTTGCGCGCTGGTTTGCGCGTCAGACAAAGAAGTTGCTGGTGCCGCTTCCTGCGCGAAACTGGCAGACGCAATCAATAGCATGACGATGAGCGTGAAGATTTGCTTTACCTGGCTTGGGGCCAAAGGTAGAAAGGCCACCGGGTTTGTGACGGTGCAAACAATGCGATGGGGCATTGTGGACGGCTCCTGTCAAGGCTCGTACGAGGTTCGAGTCCTCCGTTTTTGCGTGGCGCATTGTGAGAGAATCTCCCTCACGAGCCCTGATGCAGACTTTGCCGAAGGCTGGCTGCTTAAATCCTGACGGATGGCAGACTTTTGGCAACCATTTCTGACGGTTTTATGACGACCGAAACAATACAGCTCATTTCGTTCGACGACGTTCGAGTCGAACCTCACACCTGCGAGGTTTTCAAGGCGGGTGCTCCCGTTCAGCTTGAGCCGAAGGGCCTCAGGCTATTGATGTTCTTGATCGAGAACCGGGAGAGGCTGGTGGAAAAAGCCGAAATCCTTGATGTCGTTTGGAAAGACACAATCGTCAGCGAATATGCGCTCACGGGGGCCATAGCAAAACTTCGCAAGGCGATCGGCGACGACACAAAAACACCCAAATATATCCAGACGGTGCATACACGCGGGTATCGTTTCATCGCAGCCGTGGAGCTCAGACAGGCTGCTGGAACAAAAGGGCAAGGAGAAAAAGCAGCCGCCGCTAAAGCGCTTGAAGGTGACGCCCCAGAGGCAATCCCACACGCCCAGGCCATGGCTGCGGGCAACGCGGCGGCACCGAGAAACATTCTTCGGCGGCCGTCCCTACGCTCGTTCGCACTGGTCGGCATATTGGGCGTGCTGGCGATCGGAGCGCGCCTGCTTTGGAATGCCTCCGGTCACACCACACGACCGGTTCCGTCGGGAGCAACCAGTTCACTCGCGGTGCTGCCCTTCCAGCCACTCTCCGCAGGTGGAGGCGAGGAGTATCTCGGGGCAGGAATAGCGGATGCGTTGACTGCCAAGCTCAGCAGCAATGCGGCGTTTAGGATTCGGCCGCGAAGCACGGCGTCGGAATATGCCGTCCCGCAGATGGATTTATTGGCCTTCGGTCGTGCTTCAAAAGTCGATTATGTGATCGGGGGGAAAAGTCAGAGCCAGGGCGACCGCCTCCATGTAACCGCGCAACTCATTCGTGTTCGCGACGGCGGTTCGGTCTGGTCAGCGGCCTTCGATGAAAAGATGACGAGCATTCTGCACGTGCAAGACTCCATCTGCGAACAAGTCGAAGCCGCTCTGAGCCGCGAATTAGGCGGCCAGGAACGCCTGCGGCAGGCAAGGCGTTACACCGACGATCCGGAAGCCTACCTGGCTTTTCTCAAAGGGCACTACTTCATGAACAAAGCTACGAAGGAAGGCCTGGTCAAAGGTGTCGAGTATTTTCAGGAGGCCATTAACCGCGACCCAAAATATGCGATGGCCTACGCCGGGCTCGCGGACTGTTATCGCAAAATGGATGGGCTCGGAGTGGCTCCCGCAGAATTCGTCCCCAAAAGCAGGGATGCCGTCATGAAAGCGTTGGAGCTTGACGACACGGTAGCTTATGCGCACTCGATGATGGGATTGATCGCCTATAAGTACGATTGGGACTTCGACAAAGCCAACCGCGAGTACAAACGCGCACAAGAACTCGATCCGACGCTGGTGCATCAGTGGTACGGCTCCTATCTGCAAGTGCTCAACCGAATCCCCGAGGCGGAAATCGAATTCAAGCGGTTTGCGGATTTCCAGCCCTTGCTCCTCTCTGGTAATACCGCCTACGGCCAATACCTTTTCCTGACGCGACAGTATAGCCGGGCAGTCGAGCAAATCCGTCAGACGCTGGAAATGGACGCAAACTACTCTCCGGCGCGAGAGACGCTCGGGTTGATTTACCAGCAACAGGGACGAACAGACGACGCGCTCGCGGAGTTTCAATCCGCCATCACTCTTTCGCATGGTCAGAATGGACTGGGATCGCTCGGATACATTTACGCCGAGCGAGGCAGAGCAGGCGATGCGCACAATGTACTTCGATTGTTAACTCAACGATCGCGTGACCGCTACATATCGCCTTACCAATCGGCTCTGGTATTTGCCGGCCTTGGTCAAAACGACCAAGCCTTGGAATATCTGAAGAAAGCCTACGCCGAACAATCGTTGTCGGCGCCATTCTTGCGATTCGATCCTCGGCTGGCCAGGATTAGAGAGGAACCACGCTTCCAGGAATTTGTCCGCAGTATTGGACTTTCGTTTTAGGCCATGCGCTGCTCCCGTCGCTGGGTGCCCGGTCCTCTGGGGATTGGTCTGAATCGCGGCACGCGCTCACACCGGTTCACTGCCAAAATTTGATCGACCTCTTCTGCTCGGGGAATCGATGGAACGTCAAAGCCTTACTGTCCGCGCAGCGCGTGGAAGATTTGCACCAATGAGCTGTGCGCGAAAGGCGCTGGCGCCAAAGTTAGAATCAACATGACCAGTCCAAAACCGGCAATCCATCGCCGCACGCCCGTCACTCCCGGCCACTCCGCGACCATCGGATGCCGCATCCCGCTGATCCGCAGCAAAATCGCCCAGATCAGCCAACCCGCCCAGAAATAAAGAGCCATCGGAATGAGCGCAAGGATTGTCAGCCGCGAAACCAGCTTGTGCGCCCGCGGAGCGAGCGAAAACACAATGTGTCCGCCGTCAAGCTGCCCGCCCGGCAGAAGATTGAGCGCAGTCGCGAACATCCCAACCCAGGCCGCAATCGCGCAGGGATGGAAATAGATCGAGTGCAAAGATGACGCAGAGGCCTTGAGCTGCCCGAGCGGAAGTACGTACCAGGCCAATCGAAAAATCAGCGGGTATCCCAGTTGAATATCCGGGCTCGCCATGGTCGGCGACATCACTTTGGAAAGTGGCAACGCCAATATCAGCACCGTTACGGCTATGACGAATCCCGCAATTGGCCCTGCAATTCCTATGTCAAACAGCGCCGCGCGGGAACGAATCGGAGAGCGAATCCGAATGAACGCGCCCAAAGTTCCGATCAACGTGGGCGCCGGAATGAAGAACGGCAATGTCGCATTCACGCCGTAGTAACGGCAACACAAGTAGTGCCCCATCTCGTGCGCCAGAAGAATCAGCATCAGCGTGGACGCAAACGGTAAACCCAGCAGCAGCCGCGACGGTTCAGCCAGCGTCCAGCGCACGGGGAAAAAAGGCCCGTCATCATCATTCAATGAAAAAGCGGGCTGGTCGTGCTGGAAATTAAATTCCATCCGCGCGCCCACAACCAGGGTCGTGAACACCGTCGCCAGCAGCAGCACGATGTGCAGCCAGTAGCGTTGCTTCGGAGGTTGCACCACGAACACTTCAACCGGACGGTAATAGTCAGTAGTCGAAGAAGAAACTGGGGGAAGAAATTCAGGCATCAGGATTCCGCGCTGTCAGGGTTTGAGCAAGTCGCGGCTGCGAGACCGCATCTCCATCGTACGCGAGCAACCGAGTCTCAGTCGATGGCCTGCAACTCCTTGCCCGGCTTGAAACGGACCGCCTTCCCCGGCGGAATAGAAACCTCGGCGCCAGTGCGCGGGTTGCGCCCGATGCCGGTCTTGCGCGGCCTGACGTTAAACACGCCAAACCCGCGCAGTTCAATTCGATCGCCCTTGGCGAGCGATCGTTTCATGCTGCCGAACACGGTTTCCACCGCGAGTTCGGCTTTGGTTTTTGTGATTCCGGTCTTGTTGACCACTTCGTTGATGATATCAAGCTTGATCACGGGCGGCTCCCCCAGGCGATGGAGTCAGTAAAGTTGCACCAAGTGATTGATGCTAAGGGAGATATGTGAGATTGTCAACGGGAGTTATCTCTTCAGTCAAATGAGTAAAACCGGCCCCAGGCCTCAGGCGACAGAAAACTACAAGAACTTCTAAAGCCCGAAGCCTAAAGCCTGCAGCCTAAAGCCTGCAGCCTGCCACCTAACTCCGCGCGTTCTCGCCTTCCTTATACATGTACTTGATCGAGGGTTTGTAAATCATCAGGTTGGGCGAACCGTTGCAGGTCACTTTAAGGCAGCTTTTGTCGTACCACTCGATGACCCCGTGAATTTCCTCGCCATCGCGAAGCACGATCACCATCGGAGTTCTCGCCTGCATCTGTTTCTGATAATAGAAGTTTTCGGCATTGGTCTGCTCGGGCGGTGCCGCCTTGCGGACACTGCCATTGCGGTCATTGCGGTCCCCCGAACGCTCGGGGCGATCGCGACGCTCTCCCACGGGTAAAGACGAATGGTTGTGTTCGTTACGGCTTAACGATGGGCGAATCAGTTTCCGGTTGGCAAAACTTTCGGTTTCGATCGTTCGCTGATCCGGTATGGAATCAACCGCATCTTTCATAGCCATAGCACCACCTGTTCGACACGCTTTTTGCGCTGGCCACAACCGGCGCGACTGTGATTGTGGATCTTGAAGGCGTGAACTTTCCACTACCCTAGCACAGGAACTGGAGAGATGACAATCCTCAACTTATACGCTCCAGCCGCAGCCCCTTCGTCAGAAAAACTAAGTAAAGTAGTAGTTCGTTTTCTGGTATACATTGTTGCGCAAGCGTTGCGTCCCCCAGACAAGCGCACGATGGTGGCGAGAATTGACGAAGACATGACGTTTTATTGACAACTCCCGCCGCGTGGGAAGCTAGTCTTTCGGCGCAGATCGGAAGTATCGCGGCTTTCGGTCCGACATCCGCGTTGAGAGCAATTGCCGGATGTTTAGCCTCGCTTACTCCGGTTGGAATAGCCGTGCGGAGCATTTTTCCACTTTTCCGCAAACTTTTTCAACCGCAGCTTGACACTTGGTAAAGTTCCGTCAATTTTGTTGAACTGCCGTACCTTCTGTGTTTAGCTTGGTTGGGCACCGCCTTGCATGTTAAAGGTAGCATTTATGAGGGGATCCCTTAAGTCTTGGCTATCCCGTGTAACCGCCGCTCTAGTCGGGGTTTGTCTCGCCGGTGGCACTGCGGTCGGCGCTGACAATCCGCACTACGTTATGACCAATGATGACGTGGGTGGCCTGTTTGCTTCTGGTGTTACTTTCTACACCGTGGGAACCGGCGGCCTGCTGACCGTGAAAAAACGAGTGGCGACCAGCGGCAAAGGCATTGGGGGCGGCTATTTCGCTGCGAACCGGGTGAGCGTCCTCGACAGCACGAATGCGGAGTGCGTCTACGCTTCTGACGCCGCCACCGGTGATATTACAGGAATCGTCGTCAAGACTCTGAAAATTGGCGGCAGCGCCAACGGCTCCAAGAATGACACCGGCGCCTCCAACGGCATCGGCCTGGCGATGAACAGCCAGTACCTGTATGCCAGCTTCACCGACTCGAGCAACATCGGAACGTTTCAGGCGAAGCCCGGCTGCAAACTGAAGTTCGTGAGTGACATCACGGTGGGCGGCTTGCAGGGCGGAATTGTCGACGGAATGGTCATCCACGGAAACACGATGGTCACGACCTACGGCGATGGTTCCATCGAATCCTTCAACATTTCCGCGGGCGTGCCGGTAGCGAATGGCGACGAGCAGAATTCCACCGGCTCACGCGGTGGCAACGTTTATCCCAACGGCATCGACATCACGAAAGATGGCCACTACGCCATCTTCGGCGATACGGCGACCTCGACCATCGTGGAAGTTTCCGA
>DATNHO010000138.1:0-7710 GCA_035604895.1 Terriglobales bacterium
GGAGGCTGCGATTTCTGTTGCGCTTCGAACCCGAGCCGACGGAATTCGGCGAGCTGACTCAAGATGCCCAAGGTCTCAAGGCAAGTCCGGTCGGATTCGTTGAGTTTGGAGCCGGTCGAATCCTGAGGGTGCGCCTCCGACTCGCGGGCCAACAAGTCCGCTACATACAGTACGACTGAGCCCTCGAAGCCGTTGTGCGATATGCGGGTGGGGCGGTGATGGTGCGCGATGGCCTCGACTGCAAGATGGGGAATGCCCCACAATCCGAGCAGGTATGCACCGATCTCTGCATGCGAGGTGCCGAGAAGTTCCTCTTCGGCTTCGAAACCCTGACATCCTCGTTCGCTGGCGCGCGAGAGCACAGCGCAGAACTGATCAGGCATTTTGCTGGCCAGGACGAGTCTTCCAATATCGTGAAGAAGCGCGGAGACTACAGCCACATCCCGAGTCTTTGCGTCTACCGGAAGTGCTGCGGCGATGACGGCCGTGGTTTCTCCGTGCTTCTGGATGGACTCGAAGAATGACGGCGGAATTCGCGAGTCAGGCACGAAAACCCTGAAGGTTTCGGAAACCAAAGCGAGGTTCTTGATTGTTTCCATCCCCAGAAATCCCGCGGCGCTCAGCAGGCTGGTGACAGTTTGTGCCAGACCGAAAAAAGCGCTGTTGACCAATTGCAGGACCTTTGCTGACATTGCCATATCGTGGCCGAGGATTTCAGCCACTTCGCGTATGGAGGTGCTGGGGTTGTTCACCGCTTGCAAAAGCGAGGTGTACACACCAGAAAGGGATGGCAATTCGCCGACTGTTCCAACGATTCGTCGAATGTCTGGCGTGCACAGTACATCCTGCAGAGTGCAGACACGCTCTATCGTCGCTTGCAGTTCAGCGGCATCACAGGGCTTGGAAATGAAACGGTGGGCCACGGGCACAGCGCGGGTTGCGGATGCGCCTTCGGAATATCCCGACAGGATGATTCGCGCCGTGCTCGGGAAACGGTCTCGAATGTGGCCGAGCAGAGTTGCGCCATCCATTCCTGGCATCCGCATGTCGGAAATAACCACATCGAAGCTGCCAGCTTCACAGGCTTGCAAAGCAGCTTCCCCGCCGACCGCAAACTGCAGATCCCAACGTTTCCGATCTCCATGCAGAGCGCGGCGAATGCCGTCGAGAATTTTGCTTTCATCGTCGACGAACAAGATGCGTTTCACGCGGACACCGCATGAGCGGCAAGCGCTTTGCCATCCTTCGGAATACGAATCACAAAGGTCGTGCCCTTGCCCTGTTCAGTTTCAAAGTGAATGCTTCCGTGGTGCTTGTCAACCACAACCGAGCGCGCGATTGCCAAGCCCTGTCCGGTTCCTTTGCCAATTTCTTTGGTTGTGAAGAATGGATCGAAGATGCGTGGCTGCACCTTCTCGGGGATTCCCGTTCCCGTGTCCTGGATGCGGACTTCCACACAGTCCGGGCAATTCCGCGTCTGCACTTTGATCTTTCCTTTCTCTAAACCTCCTTTGCCGACAACATCAGAAATCGCATGCGCAGCGTTGACGATCAGGTTCAATATTACTTGATTGAATTCACCGGGATGACAGGAGATGAGGGGTAGCGACGCGTCGAATTCGGTTTCGACGTCGGCCACATATTTCCACTCGTGGCGCGCGACCGTGATGGTGCTTTCAATGGCGTGATTCAAATCCAGTGGAGTTTTTTCCTTGGCGCCCGGATGGGAAAACTCCTTCATCGCGCCCACCAGCTTCGACACTCGGCTCACGCCTTCCAGGGTCTGTTCGATGGCCTTCGGAATTTCTGTGAGCAGATAGCCGGCGTCCGCGCTCTCTACTGCAGCCGCGACTTCCTGCGCAGTCGCGCTAGACAAGGAATCCCCGGGACTCGCTGCTGATAGTCTCTCGTAGTTTTCGAGGAGACCCTTCAGGTCCTCGAATGCATCCTTCAGGAAACGCACGTTGTCGCCGATATATTGGGTCGGAGTATTGATTTCGTGTGCGATGCCGGCTGCGAGCTGGCCTACTGATTCCAGTTTCTGCGCCTGGCGGAGTTGTTCTTCCATAACGCTCCGCGCGGTGATGTCTGAGCCGATGACGAGTAATTTGGTCAGAGCTTCGTCGGCCATGTGAACCGGTTTGATGGTAAGTCCCAGCAAGCGACTTTCGCCGTTCACCTCGAACGGAACCTGATCGCAGCGCCGGGATTCGCGTTCGGAACACCAGCCTAGGATCTCGTCGTGCATGCCGGTCCGCAACCACCGGATGCCGCATTCCGCCAGTTGTTTCCCGGTCGCTTCGGTCTCAGGGATTGCGAACGCGGTCGCGGCCGCCAAGTTCCAGCGCGTGATGCGCGAGGAGTGGTCCATGCCAATAAGAATCGATGGCACGGCATTGATAAAAACCTCTGCGTCCTGATGCGCAGTCCGCATCGCTTCCTTCTCCGCCCGCAGGCGAGTAGTGATCTCCCGGCCCATTCTTCTGATGACGAACAGCGCCACGGTACCGGCGACCAACAAGGAAACTACGATGATCAACAGGGCAAGGCGACGAGCCGTGCCGTAGTGGGCAATGCTCTGCTGAGCGGCTACCTCAAGTTGATCCTCCTCGAAGCCCACGAACTCATCCCAAGCGGCTTGGTATTTGAGCAAAGCTGGCATGGTTTGTTCGGCCATGACGGATTCAGCCGCGTCCTCTTTCCTCTCGTCGAGCAAGAGGTGCAGGGCCTGTCCGTAGCTGTCGGTATATGCTTTTCGTTTGTCGTTGACGAGGACGATCAGATGCTTTTCATCTTTCGACTTGCAAAGATTTTCGAGCGTGCCCAACAAGGTGGAGATCCTTTCGCTGTTTTCTGCGCGTTCGACCAGCAGTAAGTCGATTTCCTTTCTGTCGGTAAGCAGGAATACTTGCATCGTGATACGGCTGTTGCGATTCGAGTAGGCCAATGCCTCGCGGGACAGGCGCAGCTTTGCCCACTGTTTTTCCATTATGTCTTGCAGGTCGGCGTTGATCAGGTCCATGCGGCGCAATCCCAGATCGCCGACGACGATCAAAAGCACAACCAGGAGGCTGAACGCCAGACCGAGGCGAAGCGCGACTTGCCCAGAGGCTAGGCGGAAACGAGACGGTTGACTGCGATCATGCTCCTCGCGCTGCCCGTTCGGCAGGAGACGATCTTCCTCGGGTTGGGAAATGTTATCCGGCACAACTAAAGATCCTTCGGCCATGTCGATCCCGCAAAACTTGCCGGCGCGAGCTTATTCCTGGAGTTATCGGCATAAGACGCGATTGGCTTCAGCATCGTCGAAGGCCACCTGCTAACCTTCCGGTTCAAGAAATGCTCAAGAGGGAAATGCCCTAAGTAACTGGCTGGTTCCACGCACTGTGCCGATGAGATCTCCAGGGCAGTTGTTGGATCAATCCGCCTCGCGAAAACGGTATGAAGGCGGATACGACCCGAGCAATGGCAATTCAAGGCGACGTTCGGAATTGAATCATGGCTGACAAAATCCTCTTCGTAGATGACGAACCCGCGGTCCTGGACGGTTACAAGCGAATCCTGCACAAAGAGTTCGACGTGAACACGGCCAACGGTGGAGAACAGGCGCTGGCGGAGATCCACGAACATGGTCCGTTCGCCGTCGTGATCTCTGACATGCGGATGCCCGGCATGAACGGGTCGCAGTTCCTCGCGCAGGTGCGGCAGACAGCGCCGGACACGATCAGGATGCTGCTCACCGGTCATGCCGACTTGAATGCTGCCATGGACGCAGTGAACGAAGGGAACATATTCCGCTTTCTTACTAAGCCCTGCGAAAAGGATGTTCTTGGGAAAGCCATCACCACCGGTTTGGTGCAATACCGATTGGTAACTGCCGAGAAGGAACTCCTCGAAAACACTCTGATGGGGAGCATCAAAGTTCTAACGGATGTTCTAGCTGCCGCAAGCCCCGAGGCTTTTGGAAGATCCATGAGGATTGCGCGCTACGTCCGCCATCTGGTTACGAAGTTCGGCTTGGGTTCCCCGTGGCGTTTCGAGGCTGCAGCCATGTTGTCGCAGTTGGGCTGCGTTACGCTGGATCCCGAAGTTGTTCAGGCGGAATATGTTGGTAAGAGCCTCTCGCCGGAAGATCACGCCCGGTTTCTCGCCCATCCTCAAGTGGCGAGAGATCTCCTGGTGAATATTCCCCGCCTGGAACCGATCGCGTGGATGATCAGTCAGCAGTTGACCACGGAACCGCTGCCCAAGAAATCGAACGCGCCGGGCCAGCCGACGGGAGACATCGTGCCCGGTGCCATGATGCTTAAGCTTGCAGTTGCATTTGACAGCCTCAGGATGAGAGGCGTCTCGGAAGAGGATGCCATCATCAATCTTCATAGCCGGCATACCGAATTCGAGACGGCGATTGTTGACGCTCTGGCGGACATGAAATCCGTCGGAGTAAAGATGGAAGTGCGAAAGGTTGCTGTTTCGAAACTGGTAGCCGGCATGATCCTGCACCAGGAGATTCGAAATCGAACCGGAATGTTGGTTGTTCCCAGCGGGCAGGAGGTCACCTACGCCCTGTTGACTAAACTCGAAAACTTTTCACAAGCGGGTAAGATTGACAAAGAAGTTATGGTGCTGGCTCCTGTGTAGTTCGAGCAGGCAAGGAACGCTGAAATCTACCGAATCAATTGAGCAGACCAAGAACGTCCAGTTTATTGCCCGTGCCGACATACACCTTGCCGTTCATGACTGTTGGCACCGCAAAAGTGATTCCGGACCCGAGCACATCCCGCGTTCCGGCCTGACTTGTGTTGTACAACTCGTTGGAAATCTTCGTGCCATCGTATGCGTGCAGTACCTCAGGCGGGAAAACTCCTTTATCTTTTAGCTTGCGTTCAATCGCCCACACAATTCCGTTAGTTGTTCCGTTGGCTGAAACCGAAGGCGTACTGCCCACAGCGAACTGTGTGGGTGCCTGGTAGACCGGGCTCTTGGAAAGCAAGCCCTGCGATAAAGAGTACTGGCTTAGAAAATCCTGGTTTCCTGAATAATAAATCATGTTGTTCCAGTAGGCCGGGCTGCTCCAGTAACCGCCTGCGGAGCCACGCACGGTTTGGATCACGTTATTCTTTTGGGAATTGAACTTGCCCATATTTAAGCGGTTCACCACGTAGATGAGTCCTTGTTTTCCCGCGCTCACGATTTCATCGGGAAATTTGCCGCTTTGAGAAGGCAAGAGCAAGCCCGCTCCCGATCCCAGATCGAGGTCATTCTTCGACAACTTTGCCTGATCGTCCGGGGTGAAGTAGTCTTGCACTACGAGCGTCGCGTCGAACCTCAGGAAGCTGTCTCCCCAGTCGGTGCCTCCTTTGTTTACATCGAACGTCCCGTTGCCCGTGATCAAATAAATGTTTCCGGCTGAGTCGACCGACGGAGCTCCGCCGCTCTGCCAGACGCCTCCGTCGGAACCGTTTGGCGTACTGTTAAAGACGGCCATTCGAGCCAGACTGGTAGCGCCGTAACCCAAAACCCAACCGTGAAATGGAGCGACATCGCCGAAGGAAGCCCAGCCGATATAAACAACTCCATTCAACAACAGCAATCCGGGCCGCTGCGATTCATGCTGGGCATCGAAACTCACAATCCCGTGATTATTTCCTGCGCCTGTACCTTTTACCGAGGCCTCAATCTGGACCGGCCCGCCGAATTTTTCCGCTCCGCTGGTGATGTCCAGGGCATGGAGCCGGTTCACAAAGGCGCCGTTCTCTTTTGTGGCCGCGACCACGTAGAGCGTGCCGCTGCCAGGATCAATCACGGGTGTCCCGGTAATTCCAACCACTGAAGCGAAAGGACAAGCGTTGCCTGTGTCCGCGCAAGGAATGGGCGTGATCCCCTTGCCGGGATCGATGAAGCTGTCACTCCAGAGAGCAGTCGTGTCCACGCCGTCTGCGTCGAACGCGTACACGCTGTCATTTTCTGTTACCACATAGATGACGTTGTACGTCCCTTTGCCGGGAATGGCCACGTTGTAGACGTAGAGTGGCTGTCCGAAGATCTGCCCGTCAACTGCAAACGAAAATAGCTTCCCGAAGGTTTTGGAATTGACATCGGTCGTCGTGAGCAAGGTTTCTTGAAGGTTCTGTCCGGTCCGAGCCAGATCATTGTGCCAGGTGAGCATGCCCGAGTAAGTCTGAGCCTGGACCAGCCAAACGCTCAAACTCCAGACGCAGGTAACTGCCAAAAGCTTCAACAGCGGGCAAAGGACTCGGCCGAGGAACGCGCAAACATTTCGACTTGATGTCATATTTCCTCCCTCGGTTGGGGCGATCTGGAAACTATATGGATCGGAGGCCTGCCGGGCTGTCCTCCGAGGCAAAATCCGCGCGGGGGCACCGAACTGCCCGCCATTTTGAGCCTGCTTGGACTGGCTGTCAAGGTAGCGATCGCAGCAATATGAAAAACAACCGCGGCACTTGAAAATATCGTATAACTGGATGTGATTTGCGAACGCTGCCCGGGCGGAGGGAGCCTCGGCCACTCGACAAATTCCCTTAAGATTAACGTTTTAATAGATGATCGCCTTTACTGCAAATTGTCTGTTCACGCCCCTGGACCGCGTCGAGCAGCCGCTGCTTCTGGTGGAAGATCACGTGATCGTCGAGGCCAGCTCGCGAGTCGAACGTCAGATTCCGCCAGGAGTCCGCGTGGTCGATTTTGGCGATGCCATCCTGGCGCCGGGCTTCGTGGAGATGCACATTCATGGCGGAGCCGGGCACGACGTGATGAACGCCGACCCGTCGGATTTGGCTGCGGTTGAACGGCTGCTTTTCAAACATGGGGTGACCGGTTATTTCCCGACCACCGTGACTGCGCCTCTCGACCAAACCTGGTCTGCTCTCGACCGGTTGGCGAATGCGATTGAGCGGGCGGCGGCGGACAACAGTTCCCGTGGGGAGCGAGCGCAGCCGCTCGGCATTCATTTGGAGGGGCCTTTTATCAGTCACGTGCGCCGCGGCGTGCATCCGCCGGAAAATATTATGTTGCCCACCCTTTCGGCGTTCGACCGCTTCTGGGAGGCGGCGCGTGGCCAGATTCGAGTCATGACGATCGCGCCCGAACTGGAAGGTGCGAGAGAAGTGATTGCGGAGGCGGCGCGACGGGGCGTTTGCGTCAGCCTCGGACACTCCGATGCCGATCTGAGTTCAGCACGAGCAGCTGTGGCCGCGGGAGCACGGCATGCCACTCACGGCTTCAATGCCATGCGGCCGCTCGACCATCGTGAACCGGGAATTGTCGGCGAGATGCTCACCGACTCGCGGCTTTCGGCCGACATCATCGCCGATGGAATCCATCTTGATCCCGCGATCGTCGAACTATTCCTGAAAGCCAAAGGGGTGGACGCGGCTGTGCTGATTACAGACGCGATCTCCGCCACAGGTATGCCGGATGGACGATATCGGCTCGGGTCGTTTGAAGTCGAGGTGAAAAACGGCCGCTGTCTCGCGGGTGGAAAGTTGGCAGGAAGTGTCTTAACCATGGATCGCGCGGTGCGCAACGTGATGCAGTTCGCGCACTGGAACCTGCAACATGCGGTTCGTCTTGCGACGCTTAATCCGGCGAGGGTGACTGGGTTGGCGAACCGAGGAAAACTTGAGGCGGGAGCGGAAGCAGATTTCGTTGTTTTGAGTCCTACCGGCGAAGTGAGAAATACGATCGTTC
>DATNHO010000139.1:0-20320 GCA_035604895.1 Terriglobales bacterium
GACCTGTACGGGGCCGACCTCGTAGGAGGCACGCAACAAAACTGCCCCGGATCCGATGGATCGGGCTGCGGCGTAGTATTCGAGATGACCCGCGCCTCAGGCGGAAAGTGGTCGGAGAAGGTGCTCTACAGTTTCCCCAGCCGGCAAAACGCTGACAGTCCGATGGCCCTCGATAGTCTGGGCGACTTGTATGGCTGCACCGGTGACTACGGCCCGATGTTTGAGCTGACGCCGGGATCCAGCCAGTGGACATTCAGCCCGATCTGGACGTTAGGCTGCCAGGGCCCCGTGGGCTTGATTCTCGACGGCGCTGGGAACCTTTACGGTGGCTTCGGCAACGGCGGCGGCGGCGGGTTGGTCGGCGAGCTCTCGCCCAGTGCTAATGGTTGGGTTTACACCAACCTCTACGATAACTGTCAGCAGTCAAGCTGCGGCTACGACACTATTACGCCCTTCAGTTGGGATGCGAAAGGCAACCTTTACGGCACAACCTACTTTGGGGGCGATCCCAAGTGCAACTGCGGCGTCGCTTTTCGAGTGACTCCGAACGGCGATGGCACCTGGACCTATCACGTGATGCATCGCTTTACCTACCACAATGACGGCGCGGACCCCTATGGCAGCTTGACTGTGGATGCCTTTGGCAATGCCTACGGCACGACGACTCATGCTGGACCCTACAGCAATGGCAACGTGTTCAAACTGACCCCAACCAAAGACGGTGGCTGGAAGCTCACCGTGGTCTTCGGCTTCCCCAACTACAAAGAAGATGGACTCGCCCCAGGCGGCAATTTGGTGCTCGACAAGGCCGGGAACCTGTACGGCACCGCTGCCAGCTCCAACTGCAATTACACGTGCGGTCTGATCTTCAAACTCAGCCCGCAGAAGAATGGCGAATGGAAATACAGTGTGCTGCACAATTTCAGCGGCACGGATGGCGATTATCCCAACGGTTTGACCGCGGACAGCCAGGGTAATCTTTACGGCACCACCAGCACCGGCGGCAAATACGGCTACGGCGTCGTCTTCGAAGTTACGCCATAGGAGCCGATAGAGACTCGGTGTCGGACGGCAAATAGACTGGGAACGATTTAAGCGAATCAGGGCGCGGCCCCACGCGGCCCCGCCCTGTTGGTTCTGGCGCCCGCCGAAGGGAAAATTCCATGCGATGTAGTTCGCGATTCCCCCTTTTCAAGGCTCTGGCAATTCCCATCATCGCCCTGGCCTTGGTCGTCAGCGCCCGGGCCGCCCCCAAGTACAAGGTCCTGTATAGCTTCGGCTCCGGCAACGATGCCTCGGGGCCGTATGCCCCCTTGGCTATGGACTCCAGCGGTAACCTTTACGGCACTGCGGGCGGTGGCGACTATGAGTTGGGCACAGTCTTCAAGCTCACGCCCGGGTCCGGCGGCTGGACTGAATCTGTGCTGTACAGCTTCGGCGGGACAAACGACGATGGAGAAGGCCCGCTCGCAGGGCTGGCCTTCGACAAACTTGGCAACCTCTACGGCACTACTCCCAACGGCGGGACCTATGAGTGGGGTACGGTCTTCGAGTTGACCCCCGGATCGAGCGGCTGGACGGAATCCGTGCTGTATAGCTTCGGTGCGAGCAAGGGAGACGGCGGCCACGCGGAATCCGGTGTCGTGCTCGATGGGTTGGGAAACCTTTACGGAGTAGTCAACCTTTGGGGGTAATGGGGGAAGAGGCGCGGCCTACGAACTGTCGCCGGGCTCGGGCGGCTGGGTCGAAACCTTGCTGTACCGCTTCGGCGGGGGCAACGATGGATACTTTTCACTTGGGGGCCTGACCTGGGACGGCACAAACAAGCTATATGGCACAACGTCGAAGGGCGGCGCTTACGACGAGGGCACTGTTTTCCAGCTTGCGCGTAGCTCGGGCGCTTGGAAGGAGCGCGTGCTGTATAGCTTTGGCAGCGCAAAGAGGGACGGGGGCTTCCCCGGAACGGGGTCGCTGATTCTCGATGGAGCGGGCAATCTTTACGGCACGACGGAGGATGGCGGGACAAACATATGCTTCAGCGAATATGACTGCGGCACGGTGTACGAGCTAAGCCCAGGCTCGGACGGCCATTGGAAGGAAAAAATACTATACGACTTCAAGGAAGGGGCGAGCGGGTTTACCCCATTGGGCCTGGTGGCGAGGGATAAGGCAGGCAACATCTACGGGACGACGAGTGAAGGCGGAGACTCGGTATGCGCCTGCGGCGTGGTCTACAAACTTGCGCCGCAGCCCGGCGGCAAATGGAAGTACACGGTGCTGCACAAGTTCGTCGCCGCGACCGGCGGGCTGCCCGAGGGCGGTGTCATCCTTGACGGAAAGGGAAATCTCTACGGCACAACCCTGGGCGGCGGCGCGCACGGCGACGGCGTAGTCTTCGAAGTTACGCCATAGGAGTGCGGCCCGTACAAGGTCCGCTTGGGCAGGGCTTCTCATCGGAGATTCCCAAATCGGGAATCAGATCCGCAATCCCTTGACTTTGTCCTTGAACTCGATCCATCATCTCGGATAACATAGGAACGCAGAAGTTATCTGCAAGATAATCATCGGTCTTTGACAACCTGACAGCGTGCGCGGCTTCCGCACCGCTTACCCGCTGAGTCCGACCGGTGCACTTCCCGAGCGGTGCCAAAACGGAACTGCGCGCAGCCGGGAAAATGGTCTAACTCCAATGTTTCCAAGATTTTGCCTCTAACTACCTTAAGAACCATAGATCTAGGAGGCAGAAAAAATCCCGATCGTTTGCTTTCTAGATTTTAGACGGAATTGAGAGTTTTTTTTGAGGGAAATACTGCACCATAATCTGTGCAGTCTCCCTCGCGATTCTCCCCGGCTCTAGTACGTGAACGATTGAATCTCGGTCACGCCTGAGTCCGGACCATCGACGTATCCGCTGCGCTTCCCTGGGTTCAGCGCAATGTGCATCGCGATTACGTTGAACGAGTTGTTGAAGCTGAATCCGTTGAAAGTGTTTTTGAGGTTGCCCTTGGTGTCGTAAACGTAAATGGTGCTGCCGCTCGACGCCGAACTCGAATTCGGCTGCGCAACCAGAAACAGCTTGTGGATGGGATCGAACTCGATATCGGCTCCGCTGAAGAATTGCTGTTCCCCTGAACCCGGTAGCACCACTGTGAAACCGGTCTCTGTCTTCAGGTCGTAGAATTCCACGTTGGCGTCATCTTCGGTGTCAGTGCACACAATGCCGTCCGCCGAGTCGATGGCGATGCCGTTGACGAAGCCAAATCCGGTGCCAGTAAACTCCTTGAACGTGCCCTTGGTGAGGTTCACCACGCCGATAACCGGCCGGCAGCCAAAGCATCCATCGCCGCCGCCGAGCACAGCCTGATTCGTCTTGCTGTCGTATGCGATCGGCGGAGGCACACTGGCGAAATTGGTCGAGTCCGTGATCTTCACCACCGGCCCGAACGTATTGGCGGCGACGTCGGAGCTGAATACATAAGGAATGAAGTTGCCGCTGTTGTCGTAGGCGAACACGGCGACGTTCGTAACGCCCTGGCTGCGGCTCACTCCGCCGGGCATGATGATGTGCTGCGATCCAATCGGCGGCGTCCAGAGCCCGTTGAATTTGTTCACATCGAGAGGATTCAACAGGTGAAACGTACGCTTGACAACGAAGCCTCCGCTGACGTGCTCGCGCTCGACCACTCCGACGCTGGTGCCAACGA
This sequence comes from Terriglobales bacterium, assembly GCA_035604895.1. Classification (GTDB taxonomy): domain Bacteria; phylum Acidobacteriota; class Terriglobia; order Terriglobales; family Acidobacteriaceae; genus JABDBE01. The sequence continues at coordinate 3,705 of DATNHO010000139.1, forward strand.
CCCCCATGGTGATGAAATCGTCCTGGGTTTCGGTTTTGATCACGACCTTCAGAATCTTGCCGGTCTTCTGGTCGAAAGTTTCGACTGCGGCGTTGACGCTCCCAAGAGCTTCGCTCAACACGCCTTCGGTGCCGTTCTGATCGATATCGAATCCAAAAATCTGCCCGCCAAACTTGCTGTGCACCAGGACCTTGCCAACTCCGGGGGGATCGCTGGATTCAAGTTCAGTCGTTTGGCCAAATGCAGCCACGGCCGCGAACAGCAGCACGATCAAACAAAAGATAGCGTACCGAGGCAGCAATGAATCACGATGAACCTCAACTTTGTGTTCCGCAATGAATGCCGTTTCACAATTCAAAACACACGCTTCGTTGCTTACGTTCATTTCATTCTCCAATGGGATAGCGTTCCGGTAAGAATGCAGCAACCGCCGTACCCCGTAAAGCTACGCCAGGTATTGTCCGTCGATGTCACGAACTTGTCAGAAAATTGTAAAACTTGATGGAAAGAAGAGATTTATCGAAGCAATGGCGGCGCCGGCAGCGGTGGCCTAGGACTGAACACTGGGTGCCCCACCCTTCCACGTTCGTTGAAGGGTGGGACACGATTTGGAACTCTATTTCTCGCACTTCGGGGCGGACGGGATGTTGGTCGCGACCGGCAGTGGCGGCAAATTTTGCTTCTGCAAAAGATTGTTTGCCGGCGCAATCTTCTGCTGATTGAGATCGCGCCATTGCGTCAGCCGCTTACCCAGGTCCTGGCAGTATTGCTCGACGCTGGCCTCGACCAAAGCGGCAGGCCGCGCGTCTCCGCTCTCGACCATGAAGGCGAGGCGCGCCACTTCGCGGTTCAATGTTCCAATTCCGAATTCCTCAGCTTTCCCGTCACCGATCTCTGTCGCCTGATCGTCCAGCGCCTTCAGCGCGTCGACGGCGTCTTTTTTCGCTGCATCGGAGCCCAGCGATTTCTGCCGGTCCGCAATCGCAGCCAGCAAAGCTCGCACTTGCGCGTCCCCGTCATAGGTGGCTGCCATTTGATCGGAGACATTGGTCTCAACATCGAGTTGCTTCACCAGATCGGCTTGTGCCGTTTGCACTCGCGGATCGAGCGTCACCGTAAGCGGCTGGCGATAGGTTTTTCCGTCCACGCTCAACACCAGCGAATACTCGCCCGGCACAACGAACGCCCCCGGCTGAAGTTCGCGGGGGAATTCGCCGGGAATAGCATGATCGGAGAGCGTGTACTCGATGTAATCCAGAGACTGGCCAAAGTAGCTGTAGCGCAACTCTTTCATCGCGGGATAGCGAAGGTCCCAGGCGAAGCGGTTGAGCCCAGCCTTCTTGGAAAGCGCTGGCGATGGCGCAAACCAATACTCGGGAGCATTGGCCGGTGCTTTGTCGAATGATGGAGGCACATCGGTAAACTCCCGGACCAGACGGTTTTTCGCATCGTAGATCGACAACTTGATATTGCCCGCAGGAGCGGATTTCAGAAAGTAATTAACGACCGCGCCGTCTGGGGGATTGTCGCCGGCCGGAGTTTCCGGCGGCAGAGGCGTGTCCTGCGACATATCCCAGCGCACGCGCACGACGTTGCGCGGACGCAGCAAGTACGCATCCGACTGCGGCCACTTTGCGTCGAACTGTCGCAGCGGCGTGATGTCATCCAGAATCCACAACGACCGTCCAAACGTGGACGCAACCAGATCGTCGCCGTGCACGTCGAGGTCAGTTACGATCGATGTAGGCAGATTCAGTTGCAGCGTCTGCCAATGATCGCCATCATCCAACGAAACGTAAATGCCGTTCCAGGTGCCAGCGTAGAGCAATCCCTTGCGTACCGGATCTTCGCGAACCACGCGCGCAGTTCCGGGGTCGGGCAAACCCTTAGTGATCAGTTGCCAACTTTGTCCATAATCGCGAGTGCGGTAAATCGCAGGATGATCTTCGTGGAAACTGTTGACCACGGCGTATGCGGCCGCGGCATCGTAACGGGAAGCTTCAACCAAGCTCACGGCACTGCGGTCCGGCAGAGCGGGGATGGACACATTCTGCCAAGTCTTGCCGTCCTTCGTGACTTGCACGAGCCCGTTGCCCGTACCCACCCAGATCACTCCGGCTTTCACCTGGGACAACGCCATGGTGGCGATCACGGCGCGACGCGGATCGGATTTCTTTTTGTCAGGCTCTGTCTTTTGCGTGAGGTCGGGACTGACTTCCTGCCAGTGGAACCCTCCGTCGGTGCTCTTCAAAACGTACTGAGCCGCGGCGTAGAGGGTGTGTGGATCCTGCGGCGAAAATGCAAGCGGCGCCATGTTGGAAGTACGGTATCTCGAGTTGCGCACCAGAAGATGGACGATCTGCCCGGTAACTTTGTCGTAGCGGAGCAGGGTGCCATACCAGCCTCCGGCGTAGACGTAGTTCGCGTTCAGAGGATCGGGAGCGATGTAGCAGAACTCAAATCCTCCGGTCGGCGCCCACTCGCGATAGGTGATCTCGCCGTAATCGCTGCGGCTGGGGACAGCGGCCGTTCCGCTATCCTGCTGAGCGCCGTAAACGAAATAGGGAAAGTGCTGGTCCGTGCTGACGTGATAAAACTGCCCAGTCGCCTGGTTGTACCAGGAACTCCAGCTATCGCCGCCATCGACGCTGACGACCGCGCCCTGGTCGACGCCGAGGATCATGTTCTGCGTGTTCGCGGGGTTGATCCAGAGAACGTGATAGTCATCTCCGCTGGGCGCGCCGGCCCACGCCTCGAAGGTGCGGCCTCCGTCGGTGGAGCGGTACATGGAAGTCTGGGCCACGTAAACCCGGTCAGCATTCTTAGGATCGACAAACACGCGGCTGAAGTAAGAACTGCCCAGGATTCGAGGATCGGTTGTGCTGCGCTGCCAGTTGGCGCCGCCGTCGTCTGACCGGAATAGTCCCTGTTCGACGATGGCGTAGACGCGCATGCCGCTCGTGCCGGGCGCGACCGCCACTCCGATGCGCTGCATCGGCTCGGTCGGCAGGCCTTTGCCTTCGACGATGTTCCACGTGGAACCTTCATCGGTGGATTTGTAGATCGCAGCATCCTGCTTTTTCTTCGTCTCCGGCGTGTCCGTACTGAAGGGATCGATGGGGCGAGTCCACAGCGAAGCATAGAGAAGGCTCGGATTGTCCGGGTTAGCCTCGAGGTCGGCGACGCCGGTTTCCGGATCCTGATACAGCACCTTTTGCCAGTTCCTGCCGCCGTCGGTGGTTTTGTAAACTCCGCGCTCGGCGCCAGACCAATGATCTCCAGCAGCCGCCACCAGAACAACGTCGGAGTTTCGCGGATCCACAACGATGCCGGTGATCATGTGAGTTTCGCGCAGGCCGATGTTTGTCCAGGTCGCGCCCGCGTCGGTTGACTTGTATACACCGTTGCCCTGCGTCTGCTCGCCGGTTCCGACGTACACGACCTTAGGATCGGAGGGTGCAACCACGACCGCGCCAATTGAGGCCACGTGCACGTCGTCAAAGATGGGTTTCCAGACCTGTCCACCGTCCACCGTTTTCCAAACACCGCCGCCGGGCGTTCCCACGTAATAGACTGCGGGCTGAGTGGGCACTCCGGAAACGGAAGTAATTCGACCGCCGCGATGCGGACCGATCAGGCGCCATTGCATGGCCTGCAAAATGTTGGTAGGGATCTCTTGTGCCGGGACGGAGGCCGCAAGGAAGAGAACAAAAATCAAGCTGGCAATCTGTCGCATTAGACACTTAACATTTGTGTAGTTCATTCCGCTTTGGTAGCTCCTCTTGAGCCGCATTAACATTGCTCTGGAGCGGCAGTATAGCACTCCGAGTTTCTCCTGCGTTGGGACTCTTGTTGGACGTACTCAGGCGCGATCTTGATTAGTTCGGTTAACGAGTTCTGGCACTTTCCGCGGGAAGGGGCTAACATTGCGGTCCAGACCGCACTACTGGCGCCCAGTTGTCGAGGCCTAGGCCGTCGGGCTGAGTTTGTGAAGGCCGAAGTTGTGAAACCAATGCATCGCTTTTCCGACGCGGATTTCTGGACTCGCATCACGATCACTGCTGGAACGGTCCGGCCGCGAACGAACCCTCCCCAACGCGGATCGAAGCAATTCTTCGCCGCGCTTGTGATGTCCGCTTGTGCGATCCTGCTCGTGCTCTTTCTTTTCTCCAGCACGGTGGACGCACAATCAGAATCTGCACCAGCTGCACCTTCGCAGGATACGTCCACCACGCAGTCCCATCCTGATCAGACTGTGGCGGAAATTACTGCTCATGAAGAAGCGACCACTTTCAAAGTGAACGTCAAGTTGGTGCTGGTGCGTGTGGTTGTGCGCGATGCGCAAGGCCATGCCGTCGGGAATCTCAAGAAAGAAGACTTCGATCTGTTCGACAATCGCAAGCCGCAGGTGATCTCGCATTTTTCTGTGGAGCAGCCGGGAGCGCAAGCTGCCAAGGAACGGAATACCTCGGACGAGAACGGCAACGGAAAAGTGCCCTCAGTTCCCGAGCGCTACATCGCTTTTGTCTTTGATGACGTTCATTTAAACTTCGGCGATCTTGCGCAGGCGCGAACGGCCGCTGACCACCATCTGGCAACTTTGCTACCCACGGATCGCGCGGCGATCTTCTCGACCTCGGGCCAAACCACGCTTGATTTCACGGATGATCGCGCGAAGTTGCATGACACGCTGCTTCATCTTCAGCCTCGGCCGATCGCAGGGGCGGGCGTCGCCGACTGTCCCGACATCAGTTACTACGTGGCAGACCTGATCCAGAATAAAAACGATCAGCTGGCCGCGCAAGCCGCCATTTCGGATGCAATAGTGTGCCAAGGCCTGCCGACCAGAACGCCCCAGGAACAGGCGTCAGCGTTGCAGTCGGCGGAAGCGGCAGTGCGAGCCGTCTCCGGAATGCAGCTCGCGCTGGGAGAGCAACAAACCCGGATTGCGCTGTCGGTTCTGAAGGATGTGGTGCGCAGGATTTCAACCATGCCGGGCCAGAGAAGCGTGGTGGTTGTGTCCCCCGGGTTTCTTACGCTTGATCCTGAAATGTTCCAGGAGTTCACCGATGTCATCGACCGCGCATTGCATTCCGAAGTGATGATTGGCGCTCTGGATGCGCGCGGTCTCTACACGGTGGTTCCTGGGGGCGATATTAGCAGGCCAAGCGCCAGCAGCCCGCTCTCGGCGAACGTCCAATTGCAGTATCAATCCGCCAGCGCTCTGGCGCAAGACGAGGTGTTGTCGGATTTGTCGTATGCAACCGGCGGGACTTTTTTTCATAACAACAACGACCTCGACGCCGGCTTCAAAAGCGTGGCCGCTACGCCGGAATATTTCTACACTTTAGGTTTCGCACCGCAGAATCTGAAACTCGACGGCAGCTATCATCATTTGAAAGTTTCGCTGAAGAATCCGGCAAAGCTGACTTTGCAAGCTCGCAACGGCTACTACGCTCCCAAGCACGCCGCAGACCCCGCGCAAGAGGCGAAGCAAGAGATCGAAGATGCGGTTTTTTCCCAGGAGGAAATGCACGATCTTCCCGTGGATCTGCATACCCAGTTCTTCAAGCCCAGCGATGACGAGGCCAAGCTCGCCGTGATGGCCCATGTCGACATAAAACACATCCACTATCGAAAGGTGGATGGCCGCAACACCAATGAACTGACCGTGGTTTCCGCGATCTTCGATCGGAATGGGGTTTTTGTTCAGGCAACGGAGAAAAGTCTCACCATGCGCTGGAAAGACGAAACGCTGGAGAACAAGCTCGGGCCGGGAATCACTTTGAAAACAAGCTTTGATGTGAAGCCGGGCAGCTATCTGGTTCGGCTGGTGGTAAGAGATAAGGAAGGGCAGTTGATGTCCGCGGAGAACGGAGCTATCGAAATCCCGTGATCTGTTAAGGAGAAGTTATGCAATCTCGCCGGATGATTCTCGTGATCGCAACCATCGGTGTTGCCATTTGCCAACTGGCGTCGCTTGCCCTGGCACAGGCTCAGCAGCCGGCTGTAGATGCATCCGCCGCAGGCACAACCACCATTCACGCCGAGAGTCGGCTGGTGCTGGTGGACACGGTCGTGACCGACAAGAAAGGTAACTACGTCCGCGATCTCACCGTTAAGGACTTTAAGGTTTGGGAAGACAACAAGGAACAATCCATCAAGAATTTCTCATTCGAAGACGACTCGGCATCGCCGGACAAGGCTCAGAAGCGATATATGGTCTTGTTCTTCGATAACTCGACCATGGACATGAGCGATCAGATGTACGCGCGGCAGGCGGCGGCTAAGTTCGTGGACGCGAACGCCGGTCCCAATCGTTTAATCGCCGTAGTTGATTTCGGCGGCTCGATTCACATTGCTCAAAATTTCACCTCCGATACCGATCGCCTGAAGAAAGTTGTGGCGGCAATGCAAGGGTCGTCGGTTTCGCCCAATGCGCCGGTGCAGGTTGCGTCGCTCGTGGCAGGGCCGCCTATGCCCTCTTACTTGAATAATGCGGAAGCCGACTTCGGAGCGCACAGCTTGTTGATGGCCCTGCGCAGCATGGCGAAAAGCCTTGGCCCCATACCTGGCCGTAAGACGCTGGTGCTGTTAACCTCCGGCTTTCCCATCACGCCGGAGCGTCAGTCGGAGTTGACCGCAGTGATTGCGGAATGCAATCGGTACAATGTCGCCGTCTACCCCTTGGACGTGCGCGGGCTGGTTGCTCCTATTGCTTTAGCATCGCCTCAAAGCCCGCGCCTGCATTCGCCGTTGCATTCTGTATCCGGACACGTGGCGTCCGCAACTCTTACCTACACCGGAACCGGGACTACGCTCTATCCGCTGAAACTCGCCTCCTTTGATCCCGGACAGCACGGCGGGGGTGGAGGTGGAGGGGGTGGGGGCGGACACGGTGGCGGAACGGGTGGCGGCGGTGGAACTGGCGGCGGGGGTGGTCATGGCGGCGGGACGGGTGGTGGCGGAACCGGTGGGGGCGGAACTCGCGGGCCCGCCGGTGGGACGGGTGTTGTAAGCCCCGGCCAAACGTATGGAGCTGCTCAATTCCCTCAACCCCGGCAAATCGTTCCCGACATTCCGAACGTCGCCGACAACCAACAAATCCTTTATGAACTGGCCCAGGGAACAGGTGGGTTCGTAATTGTCAATACCAACGATCTGCTGGGAGGCCTGCAAAAGATTGCGAATGATCAGGCTCAATATTACGTGCTCGGGTATACGCCCGCCGAATCAACGGAGGGAAGCTGTCACACGCTGCGCGTAAAAGTTGACCGCGGCGGAACCCAAGTCCGCGCCCGCAGTGGATACTGCAACGAGAGGCCAACAGACCTGCTTGCTGGAAACCCGATCGAGAAACGCCTGGAAAGCCGCGTAACCGGCGAGATGGCCGGTAATGTTTCCGCAGTCATGCAGGCGCCGTTCTTTTACACTTCGGCAAACACAGCCCGAGTGAACCTGACCATCGACATCCCTTCCAACGCGTTGAAGTTTGAAAAAGTGAAGGGGAAGGAGCATTCCGCCGTCAATGTGCTCGGCATCGCTTACAAACAGGACGCCACGATTGCGGCCAGGTTCAGCGATACCGTCAATCTCGATTTCGACGACAAAAAGCAATTGGAAGAATTCGAAAAACGGCCGTTCCACTACGAGAACCAGTTTGGCGTCGCTTCCGGTCAGTACGATCTGAAGGTGGTGTTCAGTTCGGGAAATGAAAGTTTCGGCAAGCTGCAACTGCCGCTGGTCATCGACCCGTACGATGGCAAGCAACTCAGCATGAGTGGAGTCGTGCTCAGCAATGACATGCAGCGGGTTTCCGACCTGTCTACGGGCCTCGACTCGGAATTACTCGCGGATCGGACGCCGCTGGTAGTACAAAACATGCGGCTGGTTCCGTCCGCCTCTAATCACTTCAAGAAAACCGACAATGCGGCGATTTATACCGAGATCTATGCCCCGGCGTTGGTCGGACCCAATCCTCCTCAGGTTGGAATTCAGCTTGTGATCTCCGATCGCAAAACCGGCGAGAAGAAAGTGGAGTTCAAAACCGTGCCTCCGCCTCAGGCTGGAAGCCCTGTAATTCCGGTTGGACTCAAGCTCCCGGTGGGCACGTTGGGGCCTGGATCTTTTCGCGCGGAGTTAGTGGCGCTCGACACCGTAGGAAACCACACCAAGCCTCGCACGGTCGACTTTGAAGTGGAGTGAGGCCCGTGTAGGCGCGGGCGTCATCGCCCGTGCAGGGTGTGTCATCGTTGGGAGCTTGGCTTGCCGCGTCTCACCCACGGCTGTAGCATAGAGACAGTCATTCTTCTTCAGCATTCATCTTGGAGGCTTTATGGCAACCGACGTCTTAACCGGGCCAACCATCATGGGTACGGCCACCCGAACCAAAGTTTATAAGAACTTTATCGATGGCGAATGGGTCGAAGCTTCGACCGGGCAGACTTTCGAGAACCGCAATCCCGCTGATACGCGCAACGTGGTTGGCATCTTTCAAAGGTCGGGCAAGGCGGATGTGGATTCCGCCATCGCAGCCGCGAAGCGCGCCTTCGCGAGATGGCGTCTGATACCCGCGCCACGTCGCGCTGAAATCATTTATCGCGCTGCTGAGATGCTATTCGAGCGCAAGGAAGATTTCGCCCGCGACATGACCCGCGAAATGGGCAAGATCCTGAAAGAAACCCGCGGCGATGTGCAGGAGGCCGTGGACACTGCCTATTACATGGCCGGCGAAGGCCGTCGCATGTTCGGTCCGACTACACCATCCGAACTGCCCAACAAGTTCGCCATGGCCGTGCGTCAGCCCATTGGGGTTTGCGGAATGATTACCCCGTGGAACTTTCCCATGGCGATTCCGTCGTGGAAACTTTTGCCTGCGCTAGTGTGCGGGAATACTTGTGTGATCAAGCCCGCGCAGGACACTCCGCTTTCAACTTTTAATCTGGTGCGTGTGCTTTACGACGCTGGGCTGCCGCGGGGTGTGGTGAACATTGTGACCGGCTTCGGGTCGGAGGTGGGCACGCCGATTACCGAACATGCCGACGTGAAAGCGATTTCGCTGACTGGTTCGAGCGCCGTGGGACGCATCGTGGGCACGACTGCGGCGAAGAGTTTCAAGCATTGCTCGCTCGAACTCGGCGGCAAGAATCCTATGATCGTGCTCGACGACGCCAACCTTGATCTCGCGATCGAAGGCGGGCTGTGGGGCGGCTTCGGAACTACGGGACAACGCTGCACTGCGACCAGCCGGATCATCGTTCAGAAAGGCATTTATGGCGAGTTCGTAGAGCAGTATGTCGAGCGCGCAAAATCGCTGAAGGTCGGCAACGGTTTAGATGAGGCTACCGAAATGGGTCCGGCAATCAATGAAAACCAACTCAAGACCGATCTCAGTTACGTGGACATTGGCAAAGCTGAAGGCGCTCGCCTGAAGTGTGGGGGCAATCGCCTCGACAAAGGCGTATATCAGAATGGATATTTCATGGAGCCGACCGTCTTCGTCGACGTCGATCGCAAGATGCGCATCGCGCAGGAAGAGATCTTTGGGCCGGTGGTTTCAATCCTCGCGTGCGACGATCTCGAAGATGCGATGGAAATCGCGAATGGCATCGACTACGGATTGTCTTCCGCTATCTACACCAAGGACGTGAACAAAGCTTTCGTGGCCATGCGCGACCTGCATGCTGGAATTACGTATATCAATGCGCCGACAATTGGCGCGGAAGTGCACTTGCCTTTTGGCGGAGTGAAGGCCACCGGCAATGGTCACCGCGAGGGCGGCTTGGGCGCGATCGACTTCTTCAGCGAGTGGAAGTCGATTTACGTCGATTATTCCGACCGCCTGCAGAAGGCGCAGATTGATCGAGCGGACTAAAGACTTTAGTCGCAGAGATTTTCACCACCGAGTCACAGAGCCACAGAGAAACCGAGAAGAAATTTGGCAGACTCGAGGCTCACCAGTGAAGTGCAGATCTCTGAGATAGTTTTTCCCCGGCGCACGGATTTCCGTCCCCGGTCTGGAGCCATTCATGCCTGTCACTCAAACCCGCGAAATTGCCGCCGCAACCCGGCTCGACAATGTTAAATATGCCATCCGTGACTTGGCTTCCGTTGCCAATGAGATTGTGGCGCAGGGCCATAAGGTTGTGCCGCTGAACATCGGCGATCCCAATGTTTTCGACTTCCGCACTCCTCCTCACCTGATTGAGGCGGTGCACCGGGCCATGCTCGACAACAAGAACGGCTATGCGCCGTCGCCGGGAATCAAGCCGGCGCTCGATGCAATTCGCGGCGAAGCGGCGCGCAAGGGAATCACCTCGGTGCAGGACGTTTTCGTCACCAACGGTGTCAGCGAAACGGTTGACACCTGCCTGACCGCGTTGCTCAATCCCGGAGACGATCTGCTTACGCCCTGCCCGGACTATCCGCTGTATTCTGCGTTGCTGACCAAGCTTGGTATTCGGCTCAACACCTATTATCTGAATGAAGAAGATGGTTGGCAGCCTGAACTCGACGACATTAAGAAGAAGATTACTCCGCGCACCCGCGGCATCGTGCTCATCAACCCCAATAATCCGACGGGGGCAGTCTGTACGCGCGCAATGCTCCTCCAGATTGCCGAGATTGCGCGGCAAAACAACCTGCTGATTTTTTCCGACGAAATTTACGACAAACTGATTCTGGACGATGGTCAAACAAAAGATGACGAACACATCTCCATCGCCGCCGTCGCGCCCGACGTGCCGGTAGTCACGTTTGGCGGACTCTCTAAGAATTACCTCGTCCCCGGTTGGCGTATCGGATGGGGCATCGTCAGCGGCGAAGCAGCCACCGTAAGAAACTACAACGAAGGCATTCAGCGGCTGTTGCGCGCCCGCTTGTGCGCCAATCATCCCGAGCAGTACGCCATCCCTGCTGCGCTCGAAGGCCCGCAGGATCACTTGATCGAAGTCCGCAGGAAGCTACGCAGCCGTCGCGATCTAACCGTGCAGTGGTGCAATTCGACGCCGCGCGTAAGTTGCGTTTCGCCGCGTGGCGCGTTCTACGCGTATCCCCGCATTGATATTCCGGAAGGCGATGATGTGTTTGTGAAAGAACTGATGTTGCAGAAGCACGTCATGGTCGTCCACGGCTCCGGCTTCGGGCAGAAACCCGGGACGCAACATTTTCGAATCGTGTTCTTGCCGGATGAGAAAACGCTATCGAGCGCATACGCAGCGATCGCGGAATTCATCAAAGGCAGATACCGGTAGCGCCGTCCCACCCTTTCCAGGTTCGACCTTTAGATCTCAAGGAAATCTTCGCCCTGTCTCCCCACTCTGATTAAGGAAGCGAGGTCGGAGCGAGCTGTAAGAGCTCCGACTTACTCGCGGGCTACAGGCGCACCCAAAGTGGCTGAGTTGTGCGGCGGCTGATGGCGAGCCATCTTGTGGTCCTTTGCGCTATTGATCAGGGTTGCAGTCAGGGCCGAGTTATAGACCGTCGAGGTAGCAGCGGGAATCGTGCTGTAACACAACAGCAGAAAAGCGTCACCCGCGCTCGCAAAAATGGAATCAGTCATACTTGCCTGTTGAACAACGCTTGCCCCAAGCTGAGCCCCCAGGCTGGAGCCACCTTGAGTGCCGCCACCACCTTCGAAAGACGTAGTGACGTAGCAGTAGGCAGCTTCGCCAACGCCGACATCCAGGAGCGCTGACGCGTTGACATAGTACGTCCCTGTAGTTTGAACCGCACTCGTTTGCAAGACTAAGGTTGGGGTGTTCGACGTTCCCAACGTACCGGTGCTGCCGCCGGAGGCGGAGTTGCCGACGGAAATCCCGGCCGGTCCCTGCGGTCCTGTCGGTCCGGTCGGTCCTTGTGGTCCAGTGGGTCCCTGCGGCCCAGCCGGTCCCTGGACTCCCTGTTTTCCTTGCGGTCCCTGAGGTCCGGTCGGTCCGGTCTGATCCCAGTGAATCTTGTGCTCTGTCGACTTGCAGGTCGTGGTCTTGGGTACGATTCTGATGGCACCGGTGGAATTGTTTACGCAGCCATAAAAGATCGGTGCTGACGGCGGCAACAGAGTCGCGTTCGCCGCTCCGGCCGGACGCTGGGCAGCCATGGGCAGAACACAGCAGGCGAGCAGGAAAAACGCACATACACAAGCACTGATACGGAACATAGATCCTCCTTAATCGGAACACAAAGGGAGGCTTCTCGCGACTATCTGCGGCTTGCTATGCGGCGAGTGAACCCGACTGCGGCTCCATATTGTGCGACCGGTACGCCTAGTCTCGTGTCCCCTGCGAAACGGCCCAGAGTATGATAAGCGCAGCGACCGCTGGCTTAAAAGAAAAATCTCCAACCCCGCCGTCCTCAGGAGGAAAGCGAGGTTGGAGCCAGGTGAGCCGAAGAAACTCCGACGTTACTTCTTGAGGGCTTTCGGCCCATTTATAACGTCTGAGGACTGCAAGCGCGAATGCGTGGACTTCTTGTCGAACGCGCTATTGATCAAGACTCCAGTGAGGGCCGAGTTATAGACGTACGAGGAGTTGTTGTTGGTAGCGCTATAGCACCACATCTCCAGGTAGTCGCCCGCGCTAGCGAACATCGAGTTGGTCATACTGGCCTGTTGGAAACCCCCGGTGTTGGATCCGCCTTGCGTGCCGCCGCCGCCCTCGCTCGCCGTAGTGAGATAACAGTAGACCCCGTCGCCGCTTGCAACGTCTAGGAGCGCTGAACCCGTGACGTAATATACGCCCGACTCCTCTACAAACGTGGCCAAGATTAAGCTGGCGGACGAGCCCAACCCGCCAGAAGAGCCTGCGGAAGTAGAGTTGCCGACGGAAACCCCATCCGGTCCTTGTGGCCCTTGTGGCCCTTGTGGGCCTTGTGGTCCCTGGGGTCCTTGTGGACCTTGAGGTCCTTGAGGTCCCTGTTTTCCTTGCGGCCCCTGGGGTCCCTGAGGTCCGGTCGGTCCGGTCTGATCCCAGTGAATCTTGTGCTCTGTCGACTTGCAAGAGGTGGTCTTGGATACGATTCTGATAGCACCGGTGGAATTGTTTACGCAGCCGTAATAAATCGTTGCTGACGGCGGCAACAGGGTCGCGTTAGCCGCTCCTGCCGGAGGCTGGGCAGCCATGGGCAGAACACAGCAGGCAAGCAGAAAGAACGCACATACACAAGCACTGATACGGAACATAGATTCTCCTTTTTGATTTGCTACTTTTTTGAATTTACAGACCTGGTAACGAAGGGAGAGATTTATAGGGCAATGGCCGCACACCAGACAGAAAATTGCTCTCTGATCCGCTAGCTATTACCTGTCGCGCATGCTTGAACCATGCCCTTACTCGTACCCCAAAACAGCAGAGGTGCAGTACCTTCGCCGATTCGGAATGACGGCCCTGGGACCGAAGACCTAGGGCCGTATCGTGTCCGGAAACCAAGCCTCTCCCCCGAGGGCCTGGTTTCTCGGAAAACTGAATGCTTAACTACCTCTTGGCGCGTGCTCGCCGGAGCTATGCGAGCAGTGCATCCAAACAAAGAACTGCTTTCGATCACTCGCCCCTACTTTCGTGTACATAGTGTTGCCGGCCCTAAATTCGTTTCAGTCGTTGTGCGTCGATGTTCGTTAACTCGGTTCGTTAACTCGATCGGATCATGGGTGCGTGACTGAAACGTTCATTCGCATCCCCAGCATCGGAATCAGAATTCTCTGTACCGCGGACGCCGACTCAAACCTCCATATCTCTTGAAGCGTGAAATCTTGGAGGATAGCGTCAGGACCGCAATGAAAACATCGAAGAACTGAGAACCCGAATACAAATGTCCTGGAAGTTAGCTGTATGTCGGGAATGCTCTGTTCTCCGCGTGCGAACTCTCGCCTATTTCGCGTGACACAAGCAATGCTCTGCTAATAAATTGCAGGTGAATCATGGGTGAGTCGCAAAGTCACTGAAAACAAGGCGAATACATTTCTAGTGCTGCGGTTTCGTTGGAGCGATGGTACAATCCCCCAAGTCAAAAGCCCCACTCCGCGGGGGCCTGCCATGGAGATGTCCCCCTTGATCTTCCGTTTTGGACCGTTTGAGACAAGGACACAGGCCCAGGAATTGTCCAAGAATGGGACAAAGGTCAGGCTTCGCGGCCAACCCTTCTCCATACTCGAATTGCTACTTAGTCGCGCTGGCGAAGTGGTGACCCGGGAGGAAATCCGGCAGAAGCTTTGGCCCGCTGACACGTTCGTCGACTTCGAACACGGGCTCAACACCTCCGTCAAGAAACTGCGGCAAGCGCTCTGTGATTCCGCCACGGAACCTCGTTATGTAGAGACCTTGCCACGACTGGGATACCGCTTCATCGCCCCAGTTGAAGCGATTGCCGAACCCGGACCAAGGAAGCCTGCCGTCGAGGTTAGCGAGACGACTCCCCAGATTGTTACCGCCCCCGAACCGGAAACGCCGGTACGGCCTCTGCGACCGCTTGCCTGGTCTGTGTTCCTGGTACCAGCTATCGTTTTGCTGGCTTGCGTTGGTCTGGCTTTCAATGTGGCGGGAACCCGGGACCGCTTCTCCGCTTTATTTCGTTCAACCAGGAATGCGTCCGTGGCGGTTGCATCCGCTCCCAAACTGCGCTCGATCGCGGTTCTGCCGCTGCAGAATCTTTCCAACGATCCAGCCGAAGACTATTTCGCCGACGGCATGACCGATGAGCTGACGACGGATCTCGCCCAGTTCGGAAGCCTGCGGGTAATTTCTCGGACCTCCTCCATACACTACAAGGGCGCAAGCAAGACCGCCCCGGAGATTGGCCGCGAACTCGGCGTGGATACGCTGATCGAAGGAACAGTCCAACGGGTGGGAAACCGGGTCAGGATTCGGGTGCAGTTGATCGACTCGGCCAGCGATCGTCATCTGTGGGCAAGAAGTTACGATCATGAACTTAAAGATGTGTTGGTGCTGCAAAGCTCAGCTGCCCGTGACATTGCAGAAGAAGTCCAGGGGAAGGTAAGCGCATCAGATGGGGACGTCCCACCAGTCGATCAGCACCCGGTTAACCCCAGCGCGTACGAGGACTATCTTAAGGGCCGTTATTTCTGGAATAAGCGGTCTGAGGAAGGACTCAAGAAAAGCATCGACTACTTCGAGCAGGCCATTTCTAGGGATCCGAAGTTCGCGGCCGCCTATGCCGCCCTGGCTGACAGTTACTCCATCCTCGGCTCAGATGTTTTGCCTGCCCGCGTG
Source organism: Terriglobales bacterium (assembly GCA_035604895.1). Taxonomy (GTDB): domain Bacteria; phylum Acidobacteriota; class Terriglobia; order Terriglobales; family Acidobacteriaceae; genus JABDBE01. The sequence goes on from DATNHO010000139.1 coordinate 18,926, forward strand.
GCGAGTTCAAAAGCCCACGCTGCCGCCAGCAAGGCACTGGAATTGGACCCTACAATCGCAGAAGGCCACGCCGAGCTGGCACTGCTGGACTTTTATTACGAGTGGAACTGGACACAATCGGAGCAGGAGTTTCGACGCGCCATTGAGCTGAATCCAAATTACGCAACTGCCCACCAATGGTACAGCTATTACCTGTCGGCAATGGGACGTTTCCCGGAAGCCGTGGAAGAGGCAACACGAGCGCAGCAGATCGACCCTCTATCGCTGTCGATCAACACGACTCTGGCTGGACGCTATCGCGACGTGGGCGATTATTCGCGTGCCATTGACCTGAGCCAGCGAACGCTCGAAATGGACCCAGACTTTGTGCCCGCGCACATCGCGCTGGGCTCGGTATACGAAAACCAAGGAATCTGGCCGCAGGCCATCAGCGAATACCAGAAGGCCGTTGACCTTTCCCAGAACAACCCTGCAGCGCTGGCGGCCCTGGGAACGGCATACGGATATGCGGGGAATCAAGACGAAGCGCGTAAAGTGATGGCCAGATTGCGGGACGCATCCAAGCGCCATTACGTTTCCGCTTTCGATATGGCAACTGTTTTTGCCGGCCTCGGCGACCATGACAGCGCGCTTCACTGGCTGGAGAAAGCTTACGCCGAGCGCGAAAGTCAAATGGCGTTTCTGAATGTCGCCCATCGGCTGGACTCCTTGCGCTCGGACCCACGCTTTGCGGACCTGCTACACCGCATGGGGTTGAACGCCCACGCCCCCAGTTAATCGAGCCGCCTTGACGCGCTTGGTCTTTGTCGCAAAATCTGCTTAAATCGCATCACAGCCAGAAAAGACCAACGTGATCGACATCCACTGCCACATTCTCGCCGAGGTGGACGACGGCCCCAAATCGTGGGACGTGGCGGAAGAGATGTGCCGCATGGCGGTTGCGGATGGTATCGAACACATTGTCGCCACTCCCCACGCAAACGACCGCTATGCTTACGACCGCGAGTTCCTCAGTCGTGTGCTCGACTATCTGCGGCAGCGGATTGGCCAGGCTCCGCGCCTCAGCCTTGGCTGCGACTTCCATCTTTCGTACGAAAACCTGCAGGACGTGATGCTGTTTCCCGATCGCTATACCATTGAAGGCAGCCGCTACTTGCTGGCGGAATTAAGTAACTACAGCGTTCCAGTTCAAATTGAAGAGCACTTCAGCAAGCTCATTGAAAAAGGACTCACGCCCGTGATCACGCATCCGGAACGCAATCCGATTATGCAGAAGACCCCGCAGCGCATCCTGCAGTGGGTGGAACTTGGCTGCGTAATCCAAGTGACCGGGTCGGCATTCACCGGACGTTGGGGTGAGGCGGCGTGGCAAACCGCGCAATGGCTGCTCAAGCG
>DATNHO010000140.1:0-18835 GCA_035604895.1 Terriglobales bacterium
CGGCCGGTGCGGATGCGGGCCGTCATTTCTTCATTGGCGGTGACGCTCGGGAATTGCGGCAGCAGTTTGCGGGGATGGATGAAGAGATCTTCGGCATGATCGGCTTTCGACGCTGTAGTCAGTTCTTCTAACGTATGGGCATCGGCTAAGCTGAATTCGCCGACCGCGGTGCGGCGTAGCGATTCCAGGTGGGCGCCGCAACCTATTTGTTGACCCATGTCGTGGGCTACGGAGCGAATGTACGTGCCCGAGGCCACGCGGGCGCGGAAAGCGGCTATGCATCCCGCGGAGCCCACGCGAAAACCGTCGGAACTCCGATCGTCGACTCTTCGATCATCGACTCGCAGAATCTCGAATTCCTTTATCTCAACTTGCACTGGCTTTAACACGACCTCGGCATGTTTGCGAGCCAGCTTATAGGCGGGCACGCCTTGAATTTTCTTGGCGGAGAATGGCGGTGGCGTCTGCTCGATGGTGCCTTGAAATCGGCTGGCCAGCTGGCGCACCTGATCCAAAGACACGCTCACGGCCTGGGCAGGGCTGGTAGGTTCGCCTTCGGCGTCGTAGGTGTCGGTGGCGAAGCCGAAGCGGATGGTGCCTTCGTAGGTTTTCTCGGACGTGGTATAGAACTGCGCCAGCCGGGTAAGATTGCCCATCACCAGCGGCAGCACTCCCGTGGCTAGGGGATCAAGAGTGCCGAGGTGTCCGACCGAGCGCTCTTGCAGAATGCGACGCACGCGGTTGACGACATCGTGCGAGGTCAGCCCGGCGGGCTTGTCGATGATGAGGACACCGTTCATGGAAGATTTCGCAAAGGAATCGGCTAATTTGATAACTTAACAACACGGGTATGCGCGCAGACTTTCATGAACGCCGCCACTGCTCGATTCTCAATCACTAAAGTACCAGATTCCTTAATCTCCGATGATTCCCCTGCGCGACGACCAGCCACGCTACAGCCCGCCGTATTTGAATAATTTTTTGATCGGGCTGAATCTGCTAATTTATTTGTTCGAATCGGCGCTCGACCCGGACAGCCTGAAGGCATTGTTCTTCCAATTTGGCGTCGTTCCGTCGCGCGTGACCGCGCTTCTCGCTGGGACAGGGAGATTCCACGCATCGGCTGTCTTGGTTCCCTTCCTTACGTCAATGTTTCTGCACGGCTCGTGGATGCATGTGATCGGCAACATGTGGTTTCTGTGGATCTTCGGCGACAACATTGAGGACTATCTGGGGCACTTCAGTTATTTGCTCTTCTATCTGCTGAGTGGATTGATGGCGATGACGACGCAGGTTGCGCTTGAGGCCAGCTCGCGGGTGCCGAACGTGGGGGCGAGTGGAGCGATCGCAGGAGTGCTGGGAGCTTATTTCGTTTTGTATCCCAAGGCACGCGTCTTGACGTGGTTTCCGCCGATCTTTTTCTTTCACTTGCCAGCCTGGGTCATGCTGGGATACTGGTTTATTTTGCAATTTCTGGAAGGGGCGGCAACCTCGGTTGCCTACTCCGGGCAGACCAGCGGTGGGATCGCGTTCTGGGCTCACGTCGGAGGCTTCGTGGCTGGAATCGTGCTCATCAAGGTATTGCCGGAGCGGCCGCGACGATACCGATATGCGTCCTGGTAGGTCAAGCGTCACGTCGGCGCTCTGGATGAGACCGCCTATCGGTGGACTTTAACAATCTGACGACACTGCCTCCCGGTATAATCTTGTAGTGAGTACCTCTGCGGTTAAGCAGATTGCGTCGGCGGACTTCCCTACCCGGTGGGGCAAGTTTCGCATTTTCGGATTTCAGGGAGAGATCGGCGAAGGCACCGCTTCTCCGAAAGACGCTTCGCGCAACGAAGAGGCTGTCGCCCTGGTGATGGGCGATGTGCGGTCGGCGCCTCCGTTGGTGCGCATTCATTCGCAATGCCTTACGGGAGATGTTTTCGGTTCGCTGCGCTGCGATTGCCGCCAGCAGTTGGAGCTGAGCCTGGCCATGATCGCGGAGCAGGGCGCGGGAGTGCTCATCTACGAACAGCAAGAGGGGCGCGGCATTGGTCTGATGGCCAAGTTACAGGCTTACGAATTGCAGGACGCAGGACTCGATACCGTCGAGGCGAACGAACGCCTGGGATTCAAGGCTGATCAGCGTGAGTTCGCGATGCCGGCGGGAATCTTGAAGGCGTTGGGTGTATCCAAGGTGCGATTGCTTTCAAACAATCCTGATAAGGTGGCGGCTCTTGAACGCGGTGGCATTGAAGTAGTGGAGCGCGTTCCTTGCGAAGTGACTCCGAGCAGCCACGCGGAAGAGTACCTTAAGACTAAGAAGGAAAAGATGGGCCACTTGTTTACCTCGCGCTGAGGGCAGTCCAGAGATTCTTCGTTGGGAGTCGTTGCTGCGCAACGACTCCGCTTCCTTAGAACGACAATTGAAAACGAGTCAGGCGGGCCAAATTCCCAGTGCGGTCTGGCTGAGGATCTGCTGTTGTGTTTCTTGCGGCAACGGCAGCGCGCGAAATTCATCGAGGTTTTGCTTGATGTCGGGAACGCCGGGGCCTGGCCAGTCGGTGCCGAAGAGGGTTTTGTGCGCGATCTCCTGCAAACGTGGGAAATATTTCAACAGCATCTTGGGTGGAATGCCACTGATATCCAGAAATACGTTTGGGTGCCGGCGCAGCAGGAAGAAAGCGGTTTGCATCCAGAGCGGGCGTCCGCCGTGGGCGAGCAGGATTTTTAGCTTGGGAAAGTCGACGGCTACGTCGTCAATGTAAATGGGATCGCCGTACTTGTTGCGTGCGCCGGGAAAGATCGATGTACCGGTGTGAAACATTACCGGAATGCCATTGGCCTCGGCGGCGCGATAGATGATCTCGAGTTCCTTCACCCCGGTCAGGTAGTCGTTGGGGAAAAGGAGTTGGTGCGGAGGATGAATTTTGATCATCTGGATCTTTAGCCGCAGAAGCTGCTCCACGTCGGCCATGATGTTCGAAGTATGCCGCGGATGCAGGCTGCCGCAGGAGAGCAGTCGCTTTGGATCCTCTTTAACGTAGTCTGAGACGAATTGGTTCACACCGGAGGTGAAGCCGATGACCTCCGGAGCGACGTAGTTGATGAGCATGGCGCGGTCGACGCCGGCTTTGTCGAGGTGCTTCAAGAAAGCTTTGGGAGAGCGGCAGAACTCCGCGATTTCTTCGTAGTTCGCGCGCTTCTTCTTCATCAATTCAAGCGCGTGAGGCTTGAACATTTCGAGCGGCTGAATGTGGATGTGGCAGTCGGTGATCACGTTAGTCGTTTGTCGTTCGCGATCGTTTAATTCTGTGCTTCGGCAGCCTGCAGTACGGCTCGTTTCGTAAAGACGCGGATCATCTCGCGGCGATACTCTGGCGTCAGCGCGGACGTGGTTAGCGGCTTCGCAGTTTTCGCCGCCAGGTTTCCAACTGCTTGCGCTACGGCTTCGTCCACCATTTTTCCGATAAGCAGCTCACTGGCCCCCTTAAGCAGGAGGGGTGCGGGATTGACGGCCGTGATCGCTACACGAGCGTCGGCGACGTGGCCGTTCGAACGCTTCATTACGACGGCGACTCCGGCGAGCGGATAGTCGATCGATCCTCGAACCCGAAGCTTGCAATAGACGCCACGATAGTCGGCGGATGATTCCGGCAGGAAGACTCGCGTGAGGAGTTCATTTGACTGCAAGTTCCGATAGGCGATGCCGTCGTTGGTGTAAAACTCGCGCAGAGGCATGCGCCGCAAACCGGAGGCGCCGGCGATTTCAATTTCAGCATTCAAACACAGCAACGCCGGGGGCGTATCGCCGGAGAACGCAGCCCAACAGCGGGATCCGCCGGGAGCGACGTGGCACAAGTCTCCATCTTTCTTGATGCAGAAGCCGCACCCCTTGCGCCAGGTGAGCGACTGGTTGTACCAGAGACAGCGCGTGTCGAGGCAAATGTTTCCGCCAATTGTGCCCATATTGCGCAGGAGCGGGGACGCGACGGTTGCGGCAGCCTCGGTCAGCACTGGATAGCGTCGCCGAAGCACAGCGGAATGCTCAATGGTGGTCAGCGAAGTCAGGGCGCCGATCTCGACGCCACTTCCCTGCTGGCGAATGCCATTCAATTCGGCGATGTGGCGGATATCGAGCACGAACTGTGGCTCGAACAACTTTTGTCGCATCGATGGAATGAGGTCCGTGCCTCCGGCGACGATTCGGACGCTGTGTGGGCCACGCTGCGCGTCGCTGTGCTTTGCCAGCAGCCACAATGCTTCATCCAGCGTACGCGGCCGCAGCAGCTTGAATTGCGGGAGACTCAATCATCACCTCCCGCTTGAGCGGGCGTTTCACGACGGGAGGGATCCAGCGGATGCCGCTTCGGTCCCTTGCCGCGATACCACAGCGACCCGCCATGCTCGCGAAACCTCGCAGGAGCTGTTGGATCAATTCCTTCGGTCAAGTTCAACTGTTTCGCGTTCTTCCTCGCGCGGAGAGCCGACAGCACGCGCTCCGGAGTGAAGGGAGATTCATGCAAGCGAATTCCTACGGCATCGTAGATTGCGTTGGCAATTGCCGGGATCGTGGCCGCGAGCGAGCCTTCGCTGCACTCTTTCGCGCCGAACGGTCCTTCGGGGTCGATGCTCTCCACGATGATGGGCTCAACCTCTGGCGATTCTACCGACGACGGGCTGCGGTACTCGAGCAGGCCGGGGTTCATCAGCATGCCATCTTTCCAAACCATTTCTTCGGTCAGCGCCTGACCCATGCCCATCCAGACGGAGCCTATGATTTGGCCTTCGACGGAGACTGGGTTCAGGGCGCGGCCGCAGTCGTGCGCAGCCCAGACTTTGTGCACAGTCACTTCGCCCGTGTCTTGGTCGACGGTCACTTCAGCCACCTGGGCTGAGTAGGAGTATGCGGGCGACGGCCCGACTCCAGCGCCTTTATGTTTACCGCCGCGGGCGTCGGCCGGCGGCGCGTAGGAACCGGTTCCGGTGAGAGCGCCGTGGAAATCGATGGCGGCGACTACGGCTTCTTCGAACGTCATCCAATCTTTCGGGCCTTCGTCTTTGCGTTTTTGCTGCAGCGATCCCCGCAGGATTTGTCCTTCGACGCGGCCACTGACCGAGGCTCCAGACTGAGTAACATCGTCGTCTGCCGTTTTTGAAACTACAGGTGGAGCGCTTCCCTGCTTGTAAACGATGTCGTCTCGAAAGATCAAACCTTCCGGCGTGCAGTTCATCTTGCGAGCAGCTGCCAGGGCAATCTGCTTCTTCACTTCTGTTGAGGCGCGCAGCGTGGCGTTGCCCGCCATGAAAGTTACGCGGCTGGAATAGGATCCGATGTCGATGGGTGTGAGGTCGGTGTCGGCGGCGATGATCCTGATCCGCCCGAGGGTGCAGCCCAATACTTCAGCGGCGATTTGAGCCGTCATGGTGTCGGAGCCCTGTCCGATTTCAGAGGCTCCGGTGTACACGACCACTCCGCCGTCGCGATCAATCTTGATGTTTACTGTGGAGTGGGGCATGTCGGAGCGAATGATTGAGTTCGCCGCGCCGCTTACGTAGTGGCTGCACGCCACGCCCAGGCCGCGGCCCTTGGGCATTTTGCCTTTGCGTTGTTTCCATTCCGAGCGCTCAACAACTTTTTCGATGCACTCGGGCAGTCCATAACTTTGCACACGCAGTCCATTCACCGTGATACAAGGTGGTTGGAGCAGATTGCGTTGCCGAATTTCTGCGGAATCCATGCCGATCTTGCCGGCCAACTCATCCAACTGCGACTCGAAAGCGAAACGGACGTTGACCGTTCCGTGGCCACGCATCGCCCCACAAACCGGCTTGTTAGTCAGGACGCGATAGCCGTCATACTGAATGTTGGGGATGTCGTAGAGCGCGCCTAGCAGAGCGCCGGAATAAAGAATAGTTACGACGCCGTAGGAGCAATAGGCTCCGCCATCCTGAATCACGCGTGCCTTGACGGCGGTGATGCGGCCGTCCTTGGTGATTCCCGTTTTCAGATCGATGATCGTGCGTGGCCGTCCGCGATGGGCCCAGAAGACTTCTTCGCGGGTGTAGGTGATCTTCACCGGGGCCAACGCTTTTCGTGCAGCAATCGCTGCGATGATTTCGAGCGGTATGACTTCGCTCTTCCCACCGAAGCCACCCCCGACGAGCGGCTTGATGACGCGAATTTGTGACATCGGCATTTCAAGCACTAGCGATAACTTGTGTTGCAGATAATAAGGAACCTGAGTGGAGGACTGAACTGTCAGGCGGCCGCGGTTGCCGGTGTGAGGGTCGATTTCGAATGCAGCCAGCGATGAGTGCGGCTCCATGGCTGCGTGGGTGACTTCGTTGGCGATGAAGCGAGCTTCGGCCACCTGGTCGGCCTCGGCAAAACCTTTTTCGGGATCTCCAAATACGTGGTGATAATCCTTTTCAAGGTTGTGCGGCTTGTTTTCGTGGATGAGGTTGGTCTCCGCCTTCATTGAATCTTCAGGATCGAAGTAGGCAGGCAAAACCTCGTATTCGACATCAATCAATTCGAGCGCCTGATCCGCCGTGGCTTCGTCAACCGCAGCAACGCAAGCGACGTTGTCACCGACGTAGCGGACTTTGTCGAGAGCGAGCGCGTATTCGTCATGGCCGACCGGAAGAATACCGTACGGATTGGGTGCGTCTTTGCCGATGACCACCGTTACAACACCTTCGAGTTTCTCCGCGCGGCTGGTGTCAATGCGCTTGATGCGGGCGTGCGGATAAGGCGAATGCAGAATTCTGCCAATGAGCATTCCGGGCAAGCTGAGGTCGTCGGTATACTTGCCGGCGCCCGTGGTCTTGCCGGCGGCGTCGACCATGGCGGTGGGTTTGCCGATTATGGAGAAGTCGGTAGTCGTTCGTCGTTCGTCGTTGGCCACTACAGATTCCTCGCTTTTTGTTCCGCATCAATCGCGCCTTTGATGGCTTGGTACATCTGGCTGTAGCCGGTACAGCGGCAGAGATTTCCGCTGAGCGCGCCGCGAATGTCTTGCTCGGTCGGTTCGGGATTCTCAGCCAACAAATGTTTCACCGTCATGATGAACCCCGGAGTGCAGTATCCGCACTGCGCTCCGCCCCAATCGCCATAGGCTTTTTGAATTGCGGCGAGGCTTCCATGTTCGCTCACGCCCTCGACCGTCGTAATCTCTTGACCTTCACAGCTGGCAGCCAGCAAAGTGCAGGCCATCATCGGGATGCCGTCCACGAGGACGGTGCAGGCACCGCAAGAGGAATCGTCACAGCCGCGCTTCGAGCCGGTGAGGTCGAGGTCCTGACGCAACACGTCGAGCAGCAGCTTACTGGGCTCGAACGCCAGTTCGTGCGAGCGGCCGTTGACGCGCAGTTCGATAAGTTCTTTTTTCATGCTCAGCTACCAACTGTTAGCTCCTGGCTCCTAGCGAACAATCAGGCTAGAAGCTTGCAGCCCTCAGTACCCAAAATCCGCTTGCGCGGCGTACGCGTGCTGCTTCACGCCTAAGTCATCCACGCGGCACGCGCCCAGTTGATTCATATAGGTGCGCCGATCCGCCGTGCTGTATACCCAGCGATTGAGCCATGCGTCGCTGTCGGCTTTGGTCCTGGTCTGCTCGTGGTATTGGCGAAAGAATGCATCGTCGCGTTTGTAATATCCCTGCACTGGCGAAGGATGCGCACCGTACTGACACTCGACCACGGCATTCACGAGAAAGCCGGGAATTACAGTGCGGTTGGGATCGCTGGCGATTAGTCCGGGTTCGACGATCTCCTCGGCGACCACGATCACGCGCTTGGCTGCGCGAATGCCTTCGATCATCACTCCGAAATTGCCCCAGCAGTGGGCATTGCCTTCGCGATCGGACCGCTGGACGTTGACGATCGTGACATCGGGAGTTAGCGCGCGGACAGCGTGCAGCGATTCTTTCGGCTCGAACGGAGAAAGCATTTGATCGAAGAAATGGTTGCCCTTCGCGACGTCACTGCCGAGCGCTGTTCTTGTAGGAAGAAACGGCACACCCATGGCGCCGGCTTGGAGAGCGAGGGCTACGGTAAAATTCGTCATGCTGAAAATCTTTAGGCCCTCGTGCTCGACGGCCCGGCGGAAGTTGTAGGCTGATCCCATCATCACGTTTCCGACCCACGCGGCGATAACCTGCTCGGCGCAGCCAGCTGCGATGATCTGGTCAAAAAGAATGTCAGAGATCGGTCCGATTAGCGTGAGGCCACGCTTCTTCTGCCGAATGATTTCGTGCCCGGCGGCGAACGGGATCATCTGTTCCATCTGCAGGCCGAGCGCGACCGAAGCGCCGTTCGGCACCAAATCGGCAACCGCCTCTCGCATTGTGCGGAGCTTAGACATTTCTTAGTTGCCCTTCCACACCGGTGGCCGTTTCTCGAGAAACGCGTTGATCCCTTCCTGCGCGTCTTCCGTTTTCATCAATTCGTCAAAATAAATCTTCTCGGCGCGAGCAAGGCCTTTGTCGAAATGGATCGAATCCCAGGCGTAGAAAGCCTTTTTCGTAATGGCTAGCGCGGCCGGGCTGAGCTGCGAAAGATGACGAACCGCCTCCTGCACGGCGTGGTCAAGATCGACTTCAGGCACAACTGCGTTAGCCAAGCCAATGCTTGCCGCTTCCCTGCCCGTGATGCTGCGCCCGGTGAGCGCTAGATCAGCCGCGTGCTTTTGTCCCACGAGCGCAGCCAATGCGGTGACGGCGACCGGCGGATAACATCCCAGCTTGATCTCGGGAAAGCCCCAGGTTGCCAGTTCTGAGGTGTATGCCAGATCGCAGACCATGGCCAATTCCGCGCCTCCGCCCAGGCAATGCCCGTGCACCGCGGCAATGCTCACCTTTTTCGATCCAACCAGCGCCCGGATGACGGCATGAAATTTAGCGAGCATTTGCTCGACCTTATCGGGAGTGTGGGCCGCCACGTCGACCCCGACGGAAAATGCTTTTTGAGAGCCCCTGATAATCAGAACGCAGATCTCGCTTCGTGACTCGATCTCGGTCAGTGCATCGGCCAGCTCTTCCATCATTGGGATGTCGATGATGTTTAACGGTGGATTGGCCAGAGCAATGCGCGCGACCGGAGCCTGAAGCTCGAGGGCGATGCGGGAATACTTCGTCACTGATTGTGTCGCCATAGTTATGCTTTGCGGGCGAGGCACCCGCGCCACACAGTACTATCCGGTCCAGAAAGCCTGCTTGTCGTACTCGCGAATTGCTTTCAACTCTTCGTCTGTCGGCGTGGGCGTCTGGGGTAGGTCAACACCTGCGCGCAATGTCCAACCGGTGTTCTCGATCACATCCTCGATCTCGATTCCGGGATGCACAGAAGCGAGATAGGCTTCTCCGCCTTCGCCAAAACGCAATACTGCTTTGGTCGTGATCGTGGCGGACGGCCCACCGCGGGGCAGGCCTACGCGTTTACGCCAGCCGCGACCATCACCATTACCTGGGCTGGTGATGTACGCCACGTGTTCGGGCAAGCGCTCCTTGCTATGTTCCAGAAGAACTACAAATCGATGGGCTAGAGAGGCAATGTCGCAAGCGCCCCCGGATCCGGGCAAACGGGTAATGCCTTTCGTTCCGCGAACCTCGGTGGAGTTGAGATTGCCGAAGCGATCAATCTCCGCTGCACCCAGGAATCCAAGGTCAACCCGACCGGATTGCAGCAAGCTCATGACGCCGAGCATGTCCAGGCATTGCGTTGCTCCGAGGATGTTCGGCGGATCGGCCATGGTATAGATCAACTCGGGAGCTGGTGTCGTACGAATCACGCCGTTTTCAAATAGCCCAACAGCATTGGGCGCATGGGTTTTCTTTGCGACTGCGAACGCAATCAGCGGCAGGCGCATACCGACGAATACAACTTCTCCGTCGCGAATTTCGCGCGCGGCGGTGGCCACCATCAATTCACCCATTGTGTAGTGACAAGTTGAGGTGAGCGTCGAAATATTGGCGGCCGTAGTGGTCATATCGACTGCTGATCGTTGCTCAACTGCATAGGCGAGGCGCCCGTCTCCACCCTGGTTTCACCTACAAATTAATCGCTGACTTACGAACTTCTCCGATCGACGACAGTGGATCACGTGCGCCCTCTTTGGGCGCAATCCATTTCTTCTCGTTGGCGATGATGTCCAGCAACAACTTCTTATCTTCGGCAGTCGGCATGTGATCTCTTACATGCTCTTCGTAGTGCTTGTCGTCAATCGCCTCACCGGTCTGGGCGTGGAATTTCTGTCCCGCCCAGCGTCCGATGTTGCGATTGAACTTGATATTCGGCGCGTATAGCTTAGGCTCTCCCGGTTTCAGCACGGTATTGAACCGCTCGATCAGCCCAGCCACTTCGTCGCGATACAGATGCCGGTTATAGTCGTTCAACTCATCAACTTTCGCGATGTCCGGATTCTTCGGTTCGTCGTAGCGGCCCTTGACTCCCCAAACATACGACCAATGCGCGGAGGAGGAGTTGTCGGTTCCGAAAAGATCGTAGGAACTGGAAATCCATTTGTTCAGATATTTCTGGATCAGCCAGGCCGGAACTACGCCGGCTTCAACAATTCGGCGAAGTCCGTCGTTGCCCGTGCCCATGTGGAAAGCCTCTTCGCGCAACATGTAAGACATGGAGCGGCCCAGCGGAGCAAAAGCGGAGTATTTCAGCATTTGTAACTGGAACTTGCCGTCGCGGTCGACGAAATCGGTGTAGGTGAAGAAGTCCATCCAGTTGTCCACGTCGACGTTGAACGCGCCCAGCAGGCGCTTGTTTTCGAAGGCGCGGCGCTCAAGCATTTTCTGAGCTTCGACTTTGCCCGAGTAGCCGAAATGCTCCACGAGTAGTGCGCACATTTGCCAGCCATGACGCATTTCTTCGATCATCACACGCGTGATCGCCTTGCGATCCCAGTCGGTAGGCGCACTCTCAAACAGATTACGCTGTTGCTCCACGCTGGCAAACTCGGTGTCGCCCTGGTAGACGATCAAATTGATCAGAGCATCGCGCATCTGCTGAGTGGGCACCTGGCGCAGGTTTTCCCACTTGCGGCGGCCTTTGAAGGCACCAAACTGGATTTCGTCGGTTTCGATTGCGCCATAAAGCGTGTCGAACTTGAAGTTGGCAATCTCGTCGTGGTTGACGCCGATGTCTTTTCGCCAATCGTCGAACAGCCCGACCCAATCACTGAAGGTTCCGATTTTCGCAACTTTGCCTGGCATAAGACCTCTGTAAAATAAATGACTTCGACAGTAGAGACGTTGCTAGCAAAGTCTCTACGCCATGTTCAGCCAAACTGTTTTCAGTTCCGTGTAGTGCTCAATCGCATGTACGCCCAGCTCGCGTCCGAAGCCCGAGCTCTTGTAGCCGCCGAAGGCTAAGGACGCATCCATCAAGCCATAGGTGTTGATCCAGACTGTCCCCGCCTTGAGCTGCCGGGAAACTGTGTGCGCCTTCTTGACGTCACGAGTCCAGACGGCGGCGGCAAGGCCATAGGGATTGTTGTTCGCCTGCTTGATCACTTCATCCACGTCATCGAAACTGAGCGCAGCCAACACCGGGCCGAAAATTTCTTCCTGGGCAATCTTCATGTCGTTCTTCACGCCGCCGAAGATCGTAGGTTCGATAAAGAAGCCCTTGCCGCCATCCACGGAAACTCGGTTTCCGCCCGCGATCAGTTTCGCGCCTTCCTTTTTGCCCGCCTCGATGTAGCCGAGAACGGTTTGCATCTGTTCCTGGCTGACGATTGCACCCATCCGGGTTTTGGGATCGAGCGGGTCGGCGGGCTGCATCTTCTTGGCGCGAGCAACGAGTTTCTCCAAGAACTCGTCCTGCACTTTGCTCTCGACGAACAACCGTGAACCTGCATTGCAGACTTCACCTTTGCCGTAGAAGATCCCAGTAATTGCACCCTTGACGGCATTGTCGATATCGGAATCCGCGAAAACGATGTTGGGGGACTTGCCCCCGAGTTCCAGCGTGAGGCGCTTCATGCTGTCGGCCGCGTTACGCATGATTTCCTTGCCGACGTCGGTCGATCCCGTGAATGCGATTTTGTCGATTCCGGGATGCCGAACCATCGTCCTGCCGACCTCCGCTCTGCCGGTGAGAATGTTCAAAACGCCTGCGGGCATACCGGCCTCAACTGACAATTCGCCGAATCGCAGCGCGGTGAGCGACGTTAGGCTGGCGGGTTTCCAGACGATTGTGTTGCCGCAGGCGAGCGCTGGGCCAAGCTTCCACGATGCCAGGAGGAGCGGGAAATTCCACGGAACGATAAGCCCGACGACGCCGACCGGCTCGCGCAAGGTGTAGGTGAAGGCGGTCTCGACGGTGTTGACCGTTTCGCCGTGGATTTTCGTTGCCCAACCCGCGTAATAACGGAGAACATCGATCACCATCGGCATGTCGACGTAGCGGGATTCGAAAATCGGCTTGCCGTTGTCGAGAGTTTCCAGTTCGGCGAATTCGTCGATGTTCTTTTCGAGCAGATCAGCCAGCCGCCAGATCAAGCGTCCGCGCTCGCTGGCCGACATCTTGCGCCAGGGGCCGCCGCGGTCCTCGAAAGCACGGCGAGCGGCTTGGATCGCACGGTCCACGTCGGCATTGGAAGCTTCCGCGATCTGCGTTAACACTTCGCCGGTCGCAGGGTTCGTGGTGTCAAACTGCTTCGCAGCGTCGCTCCACTGGCCGTCAATGAGCAATCGTCCGCGGGATAAACTTGTTTTGGTCGCTGCAATCATTTGTCTTCCAATCAGCAGAACAATGAAGGCCGGGCGTCTCCGCTCGGTCGTGCCCTTTCGACTTCGCTCAGGGCGGGCTCACGAGACGCTCGTCCTCCATCCTTACTCTATTTCGCTTTGAACACTGCTGGCCGCTTCTCCACGTAGGCAGCCAAGCCTTCCTTCGCGTCTTCGCTTTGGAAAAGCAATTGCTGGTTTTCACGTTCAACCGCCAGCGCCGACTCCATCGGAATCTCCCAGCCGGTTTGGACCGCGCGCTTGATGCGTCCCACGGCCTTGGCGGCTTTATTCGGAGGACAGAACTGGCGGGCGTATTCCATGATGTTTTCCATGAAGTTGTCGCGATCAAAAATGTCATTGATGATCCCGAATTCCTTCGCTTCTTCGAAAGAGAACGTATTCCCGGTGACCATCAATTCAATAGCCTTGCTCTTCCCTACCATCCGCGACAGACGCTGCGTGCCGCCGGTTCCGGGGAGCACGCCCAGATTTACTTCCGGCAGTCCGATCTTGCCCGCGTCCTGGCGTGCGATACGAATGTCCGCCGCCATGGCAATTTCCAATCCGCCTCCAACGCAGTGTCCATTAATGGCTGCGATCACGAGCTTCGGTGTGTGTTCCAGTCGAAGCAGCATTTCGTTCGCGTGCAGACAGAAATAATATTTGAAGGTGGGATCGACGCTGGCCAGCATCTTAATATTCGCGCCAGCGGAGAAAAACTTGTCGCCAGAGCCAGTGAGCACGATGACGTAAACGCCATTGTCCATACGCGCTTTCAGAATGGCCTCATCGAGTTGGCGGTTCATTTCGTAGGTATAAGTGTTCGCCGGGGGATCGAACATTTCGATCACGGCGACACCACCATCGGCACGGTAATTGACCAGTTGCTTCGTGCTTTGGTCCGCTGCTGGTTGCAATGTTGTTGCCATCTTCAAACTCCTTTTCGCGTTGATCTAAGATCAAGATTTAGTTCGTCAATGACCTATGTTTCTTTGAACTTCTTACTGCGGGTCGAATTCTGATTCCTGGCGCCGATTCCCCGCAGAAAAATGTCGCCCATCCCGCGCGACAGCTCCTCCGCGTTGGCGTCGACCCGAGGGTTGTACCAGGTGTAAATCCAGTTCATCATGCCGAACAGACTCAGCACCGCCATCCGACTAGAGAATTCTAGTCTCTTTGCTCGTTTGAAGTCGTCCAGCAGTTCGATGCAAATGCGGTAATACTCGCGCTTGATGGTTGCGATCTCTGCCGCGAAGCCATTTTGCAGTACTTCCGCCTCATGCGAAAGAACCTTCATTGCCTTCCGGTTGGCAAGAAAGTATTCGAGATGGTTGAGGATGAACACTCGAATACGCTGTTCCGAATCGCCGACTTCATCGAGGCGCTCACGGAGCCGCTCAACGATGGTGCTGAAGGTATGCTTCTGAATCAGGTAGAGCAGTTTCTCTTTGGATTCGAAGTAGTAGTACAGACCTGACAACGACATGCCGCTTGCACGAGCGAGATCGCGCATGGACGCGCCCTCGTATCCTTTTTCGTAAAACACTTCGGTGGCGTGCAGCAGAATCTTGCCCAGCCGGCGATCGAAGCGGCTCTCGGCAGGAGCCTCCACGAAGGCACGGCGACGGCGAATCGCAACGGATGTCACTGCGGAAGACGATGCCATGAAAGTTCGAACGTTCGTTCGAATTAATGATAACGCACCGAGGCAAGGATCACAAGGGCAGGCTGGAGAAATGCAAAGGATTGGGGTGTTGCGCATTCCGCTGTTCAGTTGCGAATGTCTGCCATCAAATGCTCGACCTCGGATTTCAACTCAGCGGTCAACGGCAAAAGCGGTAAGCGGACCGGACCGCCGAAGTAGCCGTTAAGGTCCATTGCGTGCTTCATGCCGGGAATGCCCAACTCTCCGACGACTCGCTGCGCCGCTTTGACGATCCGCTCCTGTTTTAACCTGGCGAGCTCGACGTCGCCTTCTTTCCATGCTGCGTAAATCTCGTAGCAAGCGGTGGGAGCCGCATCGGCGAAGGCCAGAATACCGCCCACGGCGCCCGCCTGCAGAGATGGATCGAATTTCTGCGCTGCCCCGACAAGCACTTGAAATCCGACTTCCTTCTGCCGCGTTTTCAGACCCGCCACCACACTGACGGCGGAAGACGATTGCTTGGCAGCACCCGCGAGCGTGCCTACTTGAACCAGTTCCCCGCCCTGCCCGTTACTCTGATTGGCGGCCTTTAGCATTCGTGGTGTCACGGCGTCAAACGTTTCGGTAACGGTGGCAGTACGCTTCACGTGCTGTGTGCCCTCGACCATGCGGTGGACCTTTTCAACATCGCCGCTCGACTCCTTCATGCCGATCAGGTTTGGATGCTCCGCCAGTTCGATGACTGATTCAACGGGAATGTCGTAGCCCGTAGCTTGCGGAAAGTTGTAGATAATCACCGGTAGGGGCGAGCGGTCGGCCACAGTGCGATAAAAGGCCAGGATGTTGGCGGGCTGCATCTGCTTTTTGTAGTAATGAGGCGTGCGCACCATGGCGACGTCGTAGCCGAGCTCGGCGGCGTACTCGGTTAGGCGCAAAGTTTCGACCGCGGATTCAATTCCCGTCCCGGCAATCAACACTTTGTTTGGTGCGGCCGCTTCGCGGGTGCTCTTGAGCACGTCGCGTCGCTCCTGGTCGGACAGGAAAATGGCCTCGCCAGTCGAGCCCAGGGCGACGAGCCCTGCAACCGGAGTCTTCGAATAGCGCTCTACGTTGGCTTCGAGCTTTTTGAAGTAAAGGTTGCCATCCGGGTAGAACGGGGTCGTGATGGGTGGAAAGATTCCGTGAAGTAGCATGATTCTGGGCCTCCTGCTTGGAGATCCCCACTAGGATACCGCGAGAGCCCGTTTGCAGAGATTTAAAGCGTCGGATGCTACCTGCGAGCAGCGTGCCGTTCCGCATGCAGTTTCTGCAACGCCTGCACTCTGATCTCGCCTCGCTGTAGTGCCGAAATTCCTTCGGCCGCGGCGCGCGCTGCCGAGAGCGTCGTAATCGTAGGAATGCGAGCGCTGACCGCGGCGCGGCGAATGGCCTTCTCATCAAAAAAGGGATCGACGCCATGCGGCGTATTGATGATAAGTTGAATGCGCTCGCCCTTGATCAGGTCGACCACGTTGGGACGGCCTTCTTTCACTTTGTACACGCGCTCAACCGTCATGCCGGCATTCTCCAGCACATCGGCGGTGCCGGCGGTGGCCACCAGCTTGAAACCCATGTCTATAAATTTGCGCGCAACCTCTGCTACCTGCGGTTTGTCATGATCGGTGACGCTGACGAAAACCGTTCCCTGGATCGGCAGCCTCTGTCCGGCTGCGGTTTGCGCTTTGGCAAACGCCTCGCCGAAGTTGTCGGCCACGCCCATGACTTCGCCGGTGGATTTCATCTCCGGGCCAAGCACCGTGTCCACACCGGGAAACTTGTTCCACGGGAAGACCGGGGACTTCACGTAATAGCAGTGTCCAGTGTCGAGGTCTGCGCCGCGCTCGATGAACTCAGGCAGGAATTCGCGCAGCTTGCGTCCGGTCATCAAGCGCGCCGCGATCTTCGCCATGGGCACACCCGTCGCCTTCGAAACGTAAGGCACGGTGCGCGACGCTCGCGGATTCACTTCCAGGACGTATACTCTTCCACCATCACCATTAGCTTTTGAGTTGCCATTCGTCCGCGGGATAGCAAACTGAATGTTCATCAAGCCCACCACTTTCAGCGCGCGTGCCAGCTTGAAGGTGTATTCACGCATGCGAGCCATTAAGGGTTGGGGAATGTCAACGGCGGGCAGAACGCAGGACGAATCGCCGGAATGAATGCCGGCCTCTTCGATATGTTGCATGATTCCGCCGATGACGACGTCTTCGCTATCGGAGAGCGCGTCCACGTCTACTTCGATCGCATCTTCGAGGAAGTGATCGATCAGTACGGGACGATCCTGCGAATATTCGACCGCCTCTTTCATGTAACGGACGACGGTTTCCTCGTCGTAAGCGATAACCATGGCGCGTCCGCCGAGTACGTACGACGGCCGCACCAGCACGGGGTAGCCGACTCGATTTGCGCCTTCGACGGCTTCCTCGATCGAGGCTGCCATGGCGCCCGGAGCTTGTGGGATATCGAGCTCCTCAAGCAGCTTGCCAAAGCGTTTTCGGTCCTCTGCCAGATCGATGTATTCCGGCGCTGTGCCGATAATGTTCACGCCCGCAGCTTTCAAAGGCAATGAAAGATTCAGCGGGGTCTGGCCTCCGAACTGCACGATCACTCCGACCGGCGCGCCCGCCGAAGCTTCGTGTTCACACACTGCCAATACATCTTCCAAGGTCAGCGGTTCGAAGTATAGGCGATCGCTGGTGTCATAGTCGGTAGAGACGGTCTCCGGGTTGCAGTTGATCATGATCGTCTCATAGCCGTCGTCGTGCAGCGCAAAGGCCGCGTGGCAGCAGCAGTAATCAAATTCAATTCCCTGCCCGATGCGGTTGGGTCCGCTGCCCAGGATGATGACTTTCTTTTTCTCGGTCGGCGCGGCCTCATCTTCTTCTTCGTACGTCGAATAAAGGTACGGTGTGTAGCTTTCGAATTCGGCGGCGCACGTGTCCACGCGTTTGTAGACTGGCTTCAGACCGTGCTTCCTTCTTTGGTGCCGGACCTTTTCCTGATCCCCTTTGCCACTGAGCCGCCAGGTTCCCGCCAGCCTCCCATCGGAAAAGCCCATACGTTTGGCTTCGCGCAGCACCTCAGTTGGAATCGACTCCATGGGATGTTTTTCCAGCTCCAACTGCATGTCGTTAATTTCTTTGAGCTGATACAAAAACCACGGATCGATCGATGTCATCTTCGCCAGTTGCTTAACGGTGTGGCCTTGGCGCAACGCATAGCGAATATACGAAAGCCGCTCGGGATGCGGTGTCACGAGTCGCTGCGTTAGGATCTTAGGCTCGATTTTCTCTCCGCCGATGCGCTTGCCCGTGTCGAGGGAGCGCACCGCCTTCATCAATGCTTCTTTGAAGGTACGGCCGATGGCCATGACTTCGCCCATGGACTTCATCTGCGGGCCGAGGTTCTCGTCTGCCCCGGG
The DNA here is from genome assembly GCA_035604895.1 of Terriglobales bacterium. Lineage (GTDB taxonomy): Bacteria > Acidobacteriota > Terriglobia > Terriglobales > Acidobacteriaceae > JABDBE01. Next base: position 17,843 of record DATNHO010000140.1, read on the forward strand.
AAACTTTTCAAATTGCCATTTGGGAATTTTCACCACGACATAATCGAGCGTGGGCTCAAAGCAGGCAGGCGTCTTGCGGGTGATGTCGTTCGGAATTTCATCCAGCGTGTAACCCACCGCCAGCTTCGCCGCAATTTTGGCAATAGGGAAACCGGTGGCCTTTGAAGCCAGCGCGGAAGATCGCGAGACGCGCGGATTCATCTCGATCACAACCATCCGGCCGGTCGTTGGATGGACTCCAAACTGAATATTCGATCCTCCCGTCTCCACTCCGATCTCGCGAATCACAGCAATCGCGGCATCTCGCATGGATTGATACTCACGATCGGAAAGGGTTTGGGCCGGGGCGACCGTGATCGAATCGCCGGTGTGCACGCCCATGGGATCGAAGTTCTCGATTGAACAAATAATAATGACGTTGTCCTTCAGGTCACGCATGACCTCGAGTTCGTATTCTTTCCAGCCGAGCACCGATTCTTCGATCAGGGCCTCGTGCACCGGAGAGAAATCGAGTCCGCGGGCGAGCACTTCGAGCAACTCTTCGCGGTTGTAAGCCATGCCGCCACCACTGCCGCCCAAAGTGAACGAGGGGCGCACGATCACCGGGAATCCGATCTTGCCGGCGAACTCGAGGCCGTCTTTCAGATTTGTGACCAGCGCTGATTTCGGAACATCGAGGCCGATTCTCTGCATCGCATCTTTGAAGAACAACCGGTCTTCGGCTTTCTTGATGGCGCTGATTTGCGCGCCGATGAGCTGGACGTTGTATTTTTCCAGCGTGCCTGTATCAGACAGCTCGATGGCGAGATTGAGAGCGGTCTGGCCACCGACGGTAGGCAGGACCGCGAAACCAGCGCTGGGCGAGAGCTCACGCTCTACTCGGATGATCTCTTCAAGATACTCGCGCGTGAGCGGCTCGATGTAGGTGCGATCGGCGACTTCCGGGTCGGTCATGATGGTGGCCGGGTTGGAGTTGGCCAGCACTACCTCGAA
>DATNHO010000141.1:0-18125 GCA_035604895.1 Terriglobales bacterium
AAATCGGCATCAAAGATCCGGCCGGGCACGTCATCATCTTTGCCCAGCTCGGCGTCGCAAGTGGCTCAGTTTGATTGTCATCCCGAGCCAGCGTTCTTTGCGCAGCGAGGAGCCTGTCCCGAGCGAAGTCGAGGGAATCCGGGCGAGCCGCGCGAGGAGCCTGCCCTGAGCGCAGCCGAAGGGTCGCGTCCTTTGCGACGCAATAATCGCGCGTTTGGTTCCTCCTTATCGACCTGAGCCACTACCAAACCATGGGTAATGTATCAGTTTGAATTTTTGGGTAGTGTCCTAAATCTGCGTTGATTGTATTCGTGGACTGGACACCGCCGGGATGTCCCGTCCGAGCCTTGGAAGGTGTACACTGTTCGGAGGAGACTGACATGGCAGCCGCCCGATTTATAGCCATTTTTATAGCCATTTTTGTAGCCATTTTTCTCCCGCTAATGGCTTTATCGACAGAGTCGAGAGCAGCGCAGGACAAGGCGCGTGCGCGCCGTATCGCTGACGCTAAGATGAATGCAAGACTCCTGAGACTCAACATCTGAGCGTTCCTAAAGGCTCTCCTCAGGGTCTCGCAAAGAGTTCGCCGGAAGTCCACGCGCTGTCGTCTTGATTTGGGCAATCGAAGGTTGCAAACCGATCTGATTCCACGGGGTCAAAATTCAAACTGATACACTACCAACCCAGACCGCACCTTGCCCCAGCCTGCCCTGCACGCGTATGATGCAGCGTTCATGACTCCGCGAACGTCGCCCCGCCAACCGAATCTGCGAGAGAAGGCGCAATTGATGTCTGCGTCGGAAATTGAACGCACGCTGGTGCGCCTCGTACACGAAATCATTGAGAAAAATAACGGCGCAGCGGACCTGGGTCTGGTCGGAGTCCGCCGCCGCGGTGTATTTCTGGCTCAGCGGTTGGGCCTGATGATCGGGCGGATCGAAAAGACAAAAGTGCCCGTGGGCACGCTGGATATTACTTTGTACCGCGACGACCTTTCGACTGTGGGATCCGCACCGGTCGTGCAAAAAACCGAGATGGAATTCTCCATCACCGGCAAGAACATCGTGCTGGTGGATGATGTCCTCTACACCGGCCGCACCGTACGAGCCGCCATGGACGCCCTCTTCAAGCAAGGACGGCCCCGGCAGGTGCAACTCTGCGTGCTGATCGACCGCGGCTTTCGCGAATTGCCCATCGAAGCAACCTTCGTGGGCCGCAAAGTGCAAACCACGCGGCAGGAGATTATCGAAGTTCAGCTCCGCGAAATCGACGAAGCAGAAAAAGTCCTGCTCGTGGAAAAACAGAGCTAGGAGATTAGCGAACAGCGCGACTTCGCAGGTTTTGGAAACGCGCGATTCGTATCAGGGTATGCCTTCAGGCATACCGCACGTCGCTGAATTTGGCTTCGGCTTTAGCCGCTGGGGTTCTCAGGCAAACATGAACAAAGCTGCACGCGGCTCCCTGCTCGGCATTGAACATCTCGATGCAAAACAGATTCTGAGCCTGCTCACGCTGGCAAGGCGGATGAATCCGCTGAAGCCCCGCCCTCTTCTGCGGGGCAAGCGCGTGCTGCTTCTCTTCTACGAACCTTCCACCCGCACCCGCACGTCTTTCGAAATTGCCGCCAAGTCGCTGGGCGCTATGACCACGCTCGTGCTCTCCAGCGGATCGAGCATCGAAAAAGGCGAGTCGCTGTTGGACACGGGATACACCCTGCGCGCCGTCGGAGCCGATGTCATGGTCATCCGTCACCCGAACGCGGGCGCGCCGCTGCTGATGGCGAACCACCTCGATATTCCGGTCATCAATGCCGGCGACGGAATGCACGAGCATCCCACCCAGGCGTTGCTCGACGCTTACACCATCCTGCGCCACAAGAAAACTCTGAAGGGCCTTCAGATGGCGATCGTAGGCGACATTTACCACAGCCGCGTGGCCCGCTCCGCAATTCACCTGCTCAGCAAGTTCGGCGCTCGCATCACCCTTTGCGGACCGCCAGAGTTCTTGCCCGAGGTGGCCACCAGTCTGGCGCCGGGAGTACACATCACCCGCACCGTGGAAGAAGCCGTGCACGGCGCCGACGCCGTCATGGTCTTGCGCGTGCAAAAAGAACGCCTCGCAGGATCGAAACTGCGTTTACAGGATTACATTTCCAGATACCAGATGACGACCGCGCGCTTGAAGCAAGCCAAGCGTGATGCGATCCTGATGCATCCCGGGCCGATCATCCGCGGACTGGAACTCACATGGGAAGTCGCCGATTGCCCGCAGTCGGTCATCGTCGAAGAAGTTCATAACGGAGTCCCAGTGCGCATGGCGATCCTGGCCAAGGCACTCGGCAAGGCAAGCTAGCCTTCAAGCGGCAGATTGCACGGGGTAATAACGTGCGCGTGAGAATTAGACTTTCGCTGGCGTCGTCGAACAAGACTGCGGGTCCGTAGCCGCGAAGCGGCGTAAGAATGCAGCCCACGGCGTAAGCCGTGGGTAAGGGTGGGCAACCCGCAAGCCCCAAAGGGGCGAAAGAAGCGGTTTTCAGCCAGATTTAAGAAGCAGCGAATGGCAAACGACAAATCAAAATCAGGCTCGCTACTAATCAAAGGCGGCCGCGTCATCGATCCAGCGGCGAAACTGGACGCGCCCATGGACGTCCTACTGCGTGATGGCCGCGTTGCGGAGGTTGCGCCCCCAAACAAAATCCGCAGCAGCGCCGACAAAACTTTCGACGCCCGTGGCCTGATCGTTGCCCCTGGCTTCATCGATCTGCACGTGCATCTGCGCGAGCCCGGCCAGAACTACAAGGAAAGCATCGCAACCGGAACCGCAGCCGCCGCGGCCGGTGGGTTCACTTCTGTCTGCTGCATGCCGAACACAGCCCCGGTCGTCGATTCGCCCGAGTGGGTCGCGTGGATCCTGCAACCCGAGCGCGCAGCCGTGGTCAACGTGTTTCCGATCGCCGCCGCCACTCACGCCAGCAAAGGCGCCGTGCTCACCGATTTCGGAGCCTTGCAACGCGCCGGCGCGGTCGCCGTAAGCGACGATGGCCGTCCCATCCTCAGCGACACTATCATGCGTGACACGCTTCGAGCAGCTTCGGGCTTAAACCTTCCCGTTATTCAGCACGCTGAGGACACACGCATGACGGAAGGCTGCTCGATGAACGAGAGCCCCACCTCGTTTCGACTGGGGCTGCGTGGCATGACCACGGCCGCGGAGGCTTCCGTGGTCGAACGCGACGTGCAACTTGCCCAGCAATTTACCGGAGCCCGTCTGCATGTGGCCCACCTTTCGACCGCCGACGCGCTGAAAGCAGTCAGGCGCGGCAGGCGCGGTAAAGCTCACGTCACCTGTGAAGTTACGCCTCACCACTTCACCTTGACCGACGCCGACGTGGGCGACTACAACTCCAACTTCAAAATGAATCCGCCGCTGCGCTCGAGTGCCGACCGCGAAGCCATTTTGGTCGCGCTCGCCGATGGCACCATCGATGCCATCGCAACCGATCACGCGCCTCACGCGTCGCATGAAAAGATCATCGAGTTTGAGCGCGCCATGTTCGGTATCACCGGCCTCGAAACCGCGCTCGGCCTCGCCATCACGCGCCTGCTTCGTGAGCACAAGATTCCCCTGGCAAGAATCGTCGAACTCTTCACCGCCGGTCCCGCGCGCGTGGTTGACCTGAGAGGTCGGGGCACACTCACGCGCGGCAGCCACGCGGACGTAACCATTTTCGATCCAAAGAAACGCTGGACCTTTGAGGCAGCGAAGTCCCGCTCAAAGTCGCACAACACTCCCTTCGATGGCTGGCAGCTCACCGGGAAAGTTGTGGCGACGATCGTGGGTGGGAAAGTTGTGTATCGAGCCGACTGAGTCGCGCGAAGTGTTCCACGTGGAACATTCTGCTTCTAAGTGCAATCGTTGCTATACAATTCCCATCCGCTTTCCCACTCGCTTCAGAACTTCCAGCGCTTGCTGCAGTTCTTCTTTCGTATGCGTGGCGGTCATGATGGTGCGGATGCGGGCTTTGCCTTCGGGCACGGTGGGGAAGGCGATGCCGGTGCCCATGACTCCTTCTTTGAAGAGTTCGCGGGAGAAGTCCATAGTGAGTTTGCCATCGCCGATGATGATGGGGGTGATTGGGGTTTCACTGGCGGGCGTGGTCTGGCCTCCGATGTTGAAGCCGAGCAGGGCCAGTTCTTTTTTCCAGAAGCGGGTGTTCTCCCAGAGGCGCTCGATGCGTTCGGGTTCGTTTTCCAGGACGTCGAAAGCTGCGATGCAGGTGGCTGCTACCGACGGTGGGTGCGAAGTGGAGAACAGGAACGGGCGGGCGCGATGATAGAGGAAGTCGATGAGGTCGCGAGTGCCGCAGACGTATCCGCCTAACGCGCCGATGGCTTTCGAGAGCGTTCCGACCTGGATGTCCACGCGGCCATGCATTTTGAAATGATCTATCGTGCCACGACCATTTCGGCCGAGGACGCCGGAGGCGTGGGCATCGTCGACCATCATGATTGCGCCGTACTTCTCAGCGAGTTCGCACAACGCAGGCAGCGGGCCGATGTCGCCGTCCATGGAGAAGACACCGTCAGTGATCAGCAACTTCTTTCCGGGTTGATCTTTAATACTTACCAATCTTTCTTCGGCCTCGGCCATATTCTTGTGCTCGAAGACGAGTATCTTGGCGCGGGACAAACGGGCACCATCGATGATGGAAGCGTGGTTCAGTTGGTCGGAGATGATGAAATCGTCCTTGCCGAGGACGGCCGAGACTGTGCCCGCATTGGCTGCGAATCCTGATTGAAAGACCACGCAGGCTTCGACATTCTTGAAGCGGGCGATCTTCTCTTCGAGTTCCATGTGGATTTTCATGGTTCCAGCGATGGTGCGCACCGCGCCTGAACCCACTCCGTATTTGCGCGTGGCTTCGAGCGCAGCCTCGCGGAGTTTGGGATGCGTGGTCAGGCCGAGATAATTATTTGAGGCGAGGTTGATGACCTTCTTGCCGTCGAAAGTGCACAGTGGGGCCTGTTCATCATCGAGAACGCGCAGGCGGAAGTGCGTGCCTTTGGCTTTGAGATCGTCCAGTTGATCGGTGAGAAAAGAGAGAGGATTCGCGCGAGTGGTAGCAGTTGCCATATGATCTCCAGTTCCAAACTTATTAGTCTAATCGCGCAGCTGGAAGAAAGAAATCGGGCGGCCTGAGGAGATAACACTTTGACGCAGCAACAAGAGCAGGATCTGATCGTAGCTATTAAGAGCATCGCGGAGTCGCTGCAACAGCTCACGATGTTAGCGCAGAGCGTGGTACATCAGAAATTGAATCTCTCACCGGGGCTGCCGCCCACACCTCCGCAGTATCGATCATGAGTAATGGTCGAAGAGAGAATCGCGATCTGTAGCGCGATGCGGGCTCGCCAGGGGAGTCGTCGTGCTGCAGCACTTTCAGGATTGCTATCGCTTGCACGAAAAAGCAGGTCCCTCCACTCCGGTCGAGATGACAATTCGGAAACGGGAGGTTCAGCATTTCAGTTGCGGTTCGATGACGTTAGATTGGCCAAAGTTTTCAGGTTGGGGACTTCCAGGTCTGGCTTGCCGGAGGCGGCTTTGGCGGCTCCGGAACCAGAGCGGGGTGAAGGGCGATTCACCCAGACGGTTGCGATGCCCAGCGACTGTGCGGGAATCACGTCGTGATAGATGCTTTGGCCGATATGAAGCCAGTGCTCGCGGCTTACGCCCATCCGCTCTTCGGCCAATTTGAATATTTTCATGCAAGGTTTATAGCAGCCGGCTTGCTGGGCGGTGATTAAATGGTCGAACGCTACGCCGAGCTTGGGAGCTGTGGAAGCGAACAGATCGTCGTCGATGTTGGACATGACCGCAAGTTGATAGCGGCTCTTGAGTTTGCGCAGAGCTTCCACGGTGTCTGGAAACGGTTGCCAGTTCTTTAGCGATTCCGGCAGGGAACGAACTTCGGCTTCGGTTGGCGAAAACCCTAGACGCTTGCCGAAGCCGCGCACTACGGATTGCAAGACATCTCGATAGCGCAGGAAGTCTCCCGCTTCTGCCGAGGCTTCGAGTTCGGAGTACAACTCCAGGAGCGCGGAGTCGGTCATCTTCTGGTTGTGGGCTGTGAGGATTGGGCGCAGGGCGGCGAAGATGCCACTCTCCCAGTCGATCAAGGTGCCGTAGCAGTCGAAGGTCAGGATTTTAAAGCGAGTGAAGTCGAGCATGGGCGTTTTGAACAATCAGTTGTTAAGCGTCGGTTCTCAGAGTGGAGCCGTGCAGGCCAATCTGGTTGGCCTGCACGGCTCGAATTACTCGCGCGGCGGTGGGAGCGTCAACGGGGCGGACAATCGGAAGCTCAGAGCCGACTCGGCCGGAATTTCGATCTGCTGATTTCCGGTCAGGCTTCCTCCCAACAATCCGGCGCCTGCGCCCACCAGAGCGCCGATGCCAGCTCCTTTGCCTCCGCCTGCGATTCCTCCAATCAACGCGCCTCCAGCAGCTCCTCCGCCGGTCGCGACAGCGGTTCGTTTCCCCTTGCCCTTAACCGTGCTGTCCCATGCAGCCGTCTGGATGTTATAGTTTTGCCCCTTCACGGTGACACTCGTGAGTGTGAGAGTGAGTTCGCCCTGGCCTTTTATCTTGCCTTTTGATTTGGCTGTGACCACCGTGCCGCTGATGGTTGACCCGGCGGGGATTGCCGTCCTGCCTCCAATGCTCACCGGTTGCGCCAGCGTGGCAATAAAGGTTTGGCCGGACTGGCTGGTTTTGGAGCTCAACGCCTGGCCCACTGTTACGGTGAGCGTAGTGCCTGTCGGCACAACGATGGGTTTGGGTTTCTCGACCGGCGGCGGAGGTGGCGCCATGGCCTGCGCTGGTGCGGCTGCCGCGTCGGGCTGGACTGCGGTCTCATCATCGACGCCGGTCTCTCCCGGTTCGTCTTTGGCGATTTGCTCAACCTTCTGTTGAGCTGCGGGAGTCTTCACTGTGCCAGTCAGCTTAACTTTGCCTTGAGTGGCTGCCACGTTGACCTGGGAATCCTTTGTGTCTGGATCAGCGGCGACCTTGTCCTGAATGTCTTTCACAATGGTGTCGTCACTTGGTTTCTTGGAGCACGCAATGGAAAACCCCAGCAACATAGTCAAAAGAACGAGTGAAATCGATAGCTTGTGTATTCGCATAGTTCCTCCGTCAGCGCTGATTTATTTAGAAAGCAGTTTAGCTGAGCAAATCACGGTTGGCCAGAGCAACACGAAAGCAAGAGCCTGCTTCCCGGCTAAAACTTGTCCTGACGAGTGGTCGCGGGGACAGGCTCGGATGTCGTCTCCAAGGTGGGCGTGTCTGACGCACTTGAACTGGAAGCGGAGCTTGAATCGGCAGTGATCGGCCGCTTCTTCTCCAGAAATTTTGCCGAGTTCAAGAGCGGACGGCTCAGCGAAGAGTTGTAGCCCGTCCATGGTTGCTCCGAGGATGCTTCGCGTTCAAAGTGCGCGCGCATGCTCTCCATCTTGGAGTCGAGGTTGTCGAGATAGTGCAACATCAGGGCTTCGGGGAACATGGGCAACTTCGGTGAACCGAATTCATATTCCCCGTGATGGCTGATAATGAGGTGTTCAACAAGAATTTTAAGTTCCTCGGGGAAGTCGGGAAACTGGGCGAGCTTGGCTTGCAGCATTTCCAGTTCGATGATCATGTGCCCGAGCAACTGGCCACGAGTGGTGTAAGAGAAAGAACGATTGTAGGTAAGTTCGTGAATCTTGCCGATATCGTGCAGGAAAGCGCCGGTGAGCAGTAGATCGCGATTAATCTGCGGATAATTCCGGCACATCAGATCACAGGAACGAGATAGCGAGACTACGTGATCGAGCAACCCGCCGATGTAGGCGTGATGCAGAGTTTTGGCGGCGGGAGCGTTGCGGTAGGCCTCGGCAATCTCGGGATCGGCCATGAACGCTTCGACCAGTGCCTTGAGATGAGGGTCGCGAAAGGATGCGACGAAAGTTGCCAGGGTTTGCCACAGCTCGCCGATGTCCTTGGTGGTCTTGGGCAGATAATCGGAGAAGTCGATCTCCGACTCGCCAAGGCGGCGAAGTTTGTGAATGGTGATCTGGAAGCGGTTCTTGTACTTGTTGAGCAGCCCTTTGACTTTGAGGAAGTCATCCTGCTCGAAAGCGTCGAGCGCGTCCTCGACGTTATCCCACATTTTGGCTTCGACCTGGCCGGTGCGATCCGCGAGGGTCAGGGCGAGGTAGGGTTCTCCGGTTTTCTTCGGCTTGACTTGCTTGGAAACGACCACGAAACTCGAAGTGATGACTTTATTTTCGTGATTGCAGCAATCGGAGAGGAAAAATTCCTTCATGGTTGTTAGCCGATCAGGAACCCGAGAGCTCCTCCGGTCAGGCTCAGCTTAAACTAAAAGAGGCCGAATTTTTTCTTCTTTTTGAGTTCCTTGGCGCTGGGCTCTTTGGTGGCGGTTTCGACGGGCTTGGTCTGATTGGGGCTCTCGCCAGAGTCCACGTAGCCGGGCTTGATGTCGATGAATGCGTCCTCACGCAGTTTGGTGAGGTACTCCCGCAGCGCGGGCTGTAACTTTTTCATGTAAAGCGCGTCCTGGATGCGGGGCTCGATCTCGCTGAGTGCGGGGACGCCGGCGTTGTGATGTTCAACCACTTTCAGGATCACATATCCCTGCTTGGTACGGATTACATCGGAAACGTCCCCTGGATTCATGGCAAAGGTCTTGTCTTCGTATGCCTTGGGAAGGGTGCCGCGTTTAAACTCACCGAGGTCGCCGCCCTGGGCGGCGGTGGGGCCCTCGGAGTTTTTCTTGGCAATATCCTCGAACTTGGCGCCATTGCGAATCTGGGCCAGCAGGTCGTCCGCCTTCGACTGCGCGGCTTGAAGCCGTTGAGCTTCATCGGTGGAATCGTTAGGCTTTGCTTCCGTGGAGATCAGGATTTCGCTTAATCGAATGGTCTCGGGTTGTTCGAGATCGCTCTTGTGTTCGTCATAAAATTTCTTTTCATCATCCTTGTTGATGGCGAGCCGGGAGCCGACCTCTTTCCCGATGACTTGCTGAGTGATGATTTGGTTGCGCATGTTCTGCTTGAAATCCTCGAACGAGATTCCCTGGGATTGCGCGGCCTTTTCCAGGTCCTCCATGCTGTCGAGTTTCATGTCTTTGCGCATCTCGTCCAGTTTCTTAATGACTTCGGTATCCGCGGTGATGCCCATGTCCTTGCCCTTTTCGAGCAGCAATTCCTGATCAATGAGGTCGCGAAGGACATCCTTGTCGCGTTCTGAGACGACTTTATCCGCGTTGACCGGATCCTGCTGCTGCGCCTCTTTCTTCAACTCTTCCTGGCTGTGGAGGTATTCGCTGCGGGTGATGATCTGGTTGTTGACGCGGGCAATAATTTCTTCGATCACCTGATCATCGGCCCGGAGAATGAGGGGCAAAGCAACTAGGGAAATAAACAGGAGGAACGGAAAAAGTTTTCGCATAAGAATTCCGCGGAGCCACAGGTACTGTTGGCGCATGGACTCTATAAATTGTACCTCCGCAGGTCTGCCCACGGCTACCGCACTCCTGCTATCATGAACGGTTTTCGCCCCACGGTAGGCGGCCGGCATGGGCATAGGAGGAGAAAGCTGTGAAGCTCACCATTTGTTTTATTCTTGTACTTTTGGGAATGACGAGTATTTCAGTGCACGCACAAAAGAGTGGAGCACCGCCCGACCTGGCGCAACTGGAGAAGATGTCCAGCCGTTTCGCGCCTACACTGCTCAGGGTGGACACATCGAAGCTGTCGACCGGCGATCGGCAGGCATTGGTGAAGTTGATTGAGGCCGCCCGGATACTGGACGACATCTTCATGCAGCAGATGTGGGACGGGAACCTTGCGCTCTATGCCCGCTTACAGAAAGACTCTACGCCGCTGGGCAAAGCGCGCCTGCACTATTTTTGGATCAACAAGAAACCGTGGTCGGACCTGGACGACTACAAGGCTTTTTTGCCGGGCGTGCCTGCGCGCAAGCCGATGGGAGCCAACTTTTATCCCGAAAGCATGACGAAAGAGGCTTTTGAGAGCTGGGCTGCGCAGTTGTCACCAAAGGAGCAGGAGCAGGCGAAGAGCTTTTTCACCGTGATTCGGTGGCGGGAAAATAGCAAGCCGCCCAGCGGTCTTATCGCTGTTCCGTACAGCCAGCAATATGCGGATGACCTCACGCGGGCGGCGGATTTGCTTCGTCAAGCGGCCGAGTTGACCGACAATGTGTCGCTGAAGAAATTTCTTACGCTGCGGGCAGACGCTTTTCTTTCCAACGATTACTACGAAAGCGATATGGCGTGGATGGATCTGGATGCGCCGTTGGACATCACGATTGGTCCGTATGAAACCTACAACGACGAAATTTTTGGGTATAAGGCGTCTTTCGAGGCCTACGTAAACCTGCGCGATGAGGATGAGACAGCCAAGCTCTCGGTTTTTAACCAGCATCTGCAGGATATCGAAAACAATTTGCCCATCGATCCGCAATACCGAAACCCGAAGCTGGGTGCCGGGGCGCCGATACGCGTAGTGGACCAGATTCTTAACGCAGGCGACGGCGCTCACGGAGTACAGACGGCGGCATACAATCTGCCCAACGACGACCGGGTGGTGCAGCAGAAGGGCAGCAAGCGGGTCATGCTGAAGAATGTGCAGGAGGCAAAGTTCCGCAGCGTGCTGCTGCCGATTGCGCGGCGGACATTGTCTCAGACGGCGATGGTGGACGTGAGCTTCGAGCCGTTCTTTACGCATATTCTGGCGCATGAGTTGATGCACGGGCTGGGGCCGCATCAGATCAAAGTTCAAGGGCGCGACACTACTCCTCGCGAGGAGTTGAAGGAGTTGTACGGCGCGATCGAAGAACCTAAAGCAGACGTGACTGGGTTGTTCGCGCTGCAGTACATGATGGACCACGCCAAGGAGATGGGGCTGGGGAAATCACTGCCGTCGGATGAGGCGGCGCAGCGGCAGCTTTACACGACGTATCTGGCTTCCTCTTTCCGTACGCTGCGCTTCGGGCTGAACGACGCTCATGGCAAAGGGATGGCGATCCAGTTCAATTACCTGATGGACAAGGGTGCGTTTGTACAGCACGCCGACGGGACGTTTTCGGTGGACATGACGAAGATAAAAACTGCCATCGCTGATCTCGATCACGACCTTCTGACCATCGAGTCCGAAGGCGATTATGCGGGCGCGAAAAAGATCCTGGACGAGTTGGGCGTGGTGCGTCCGGCGTTGCGGAAGGCGCTGGATGGCCTGCAAGGGATCCCGACTGACATTGAGCCGATATTTGTTACCGCGGACGAACTGGCGCCGATCGCGAAACCGGAGCCTGCACGAAAAACGACACGGGGCAAATAGTCGGGCGCCGACGCGCTAGCGGTCTTTCTGATGGAAAAAGAAACAGCGCGCATCGAAGCGTTCTCAGATGGCGTGTTCGCGATTGCCATCACCCTGCTGATCCTCGAAATCAAGATCCCGGTTGCCAGCGGCGGAGATCTCTCCCGGCAACTTCTGCGGCAGTGGCCTTCGTATTTCGCCTTCGTGGTCAGCTTCGCTTTTATCGGGATCATGTGGATCAATCACCATCGCCTGTTCACCCACATCAGGCGGTCGAATAACACGCTGCTGTTTCTGAATCTTTTGCTTTTACTGGGCGTAACTGCGGTTCCGTTTCCTACTGCCGTACTGGCGCAACACCTTGGCGGCAGCGACCAGCGGGCGGCGGCGATTCTGTATCACGGGACATACTTCGTCATCGCGGTTTTCTTTAACATCTTGTGGAGGTATGCGAGCCGCAACCTGCTGGGAAAGGACGCGGATGCTGGCGCGACGGGCACAATCTCTGCCCAGTATGCGGTTGGCCCGCTCCTCTATTTGGCCTGTATTGCCCTGGCGTGGGTAAACGTGCCGGTCAGTCTGTTGCTGAATGTAGGATTGGCTGTGTTTTTTGCGCTGCCTTCCCACCGGGTCGTGCGCGCCGCGGGGCAATAAAGTCAGCCCGCTTCGGGCTAGCCGAAGCGAGACTACCTTTGTCCGCGGCGCTTCGAGCGATGGACTGGTTACATCTTGTCCTTCTTGTCTTTGTCTTTATCTTTGCCCTTGTCGTCCTTGTCCTTGCTTTGAATCGAGATCAGTTCCACTTCAAAGATGAGTGTGGCGTTCGGGCCAATGTCTGGACCCGAGCCCCGCTCGGCGTAGGCCAATTCGGAGGGAACAAAGAGTTGCCATTTCGATCCCACCGGCATGAGTTGAAGCGCTTCGGTCCAGCCCTTGATCACGCCGGCAACGGGGAAGGTCGCCGGTTGACCACGCTTGTAGGAGCTGTCAAATTCCTTACCGTCGATGAGCGTACCTCGATAATTGCAGACCACGGAATCGCTCGCGGTCGGCTTCGGTCCTGTGCCTGGGGTTAAGATTTTGTATTGGAGACCGCTGGGTAGCGCAACCACGCCGTCTTTTGTCTTGTTGGCGGCCAGGAACGCATCTCCTGCTTTTTTATTTTCCGCCCCCGCCTGTTGCATTTTTTCCTGTTGCTTCTTGCGCATTTCGGTCTGGAATTCGGTAAGCGTGGCGCGCGCCTCATCTTCCGAAAGAAGGGTCTTGCCGCCCGCCATCCCGTCTTCCAGACCCTGCTGCAGGATCTTGGGGTCAACATCTACGGACTGCTTATGCAAATTACTTCCAATGTTCATCCCAATGGCATAGCTGACTTTGTCTTTTTGGGTTTTGAGGGGGGAATCGGTCTGGTTTCCGGCCGCGGGTGATTGTGGAGTTGTTGTCGCGGGAGTCTGCTGCGCCAGGACGTTTCCGAGCGTTAGCATTCCCGTCGCGACGACGCACACGACTGTGGTAAGGGATTTTTGCATGGAAGTATTGTGACATCGACTGCGAGGCTAGGCAAACTGGCCTTCCGTGCGTAACACGGCATCTGTGCTTACGGACAATTCACTCTTGAATTTACGCACGAACCAAGAATGCCCATGCACGGCAGCTCGTCTGGGACATCTCCAGACAAGCACACTTATCGAGTCGGTCCTAGCCTCTTGTCAGTGGACAAAGGGATAAATCTCGTCAGCGATCCAGTAGTTTGCCAGAACCGTTGCAAAAAGCGTTCCCGCGATCCATAGTCCCCAACGGCGGCGTCTCCACATAAAGCTCAGCGATGAGCGCTGCAACGGGATGTCCACGAAATAGGCGGCGCAGTAACAGGCATTGGCGAGCAATGCCAGCACGCAGAAGATCAGGAGCGAAGAAAGGGTCATGGCTGCGCGGAAATGGGGCCACGTCGCAGCAAACCAGACAAGAACTACCGTGGTAAGAACCAAGTTGTAGACCACACGCCGGGGCTCCCAAAATCGGATCGCATCGGCTAGAGATTCTCGAAACCAGCTCGACGGTGAATTTCCAAAACCTTCGTGTTCGTTGTCGTGTGCTGTTTTCATCTGAACAGCCTACTCGCCTTTTCGAGCGAGGGCGAGTGTGGTTACGTCGTTGTGAGTTGGCGCAGTGTGCATGAACTGCTGCATTTGGTCGAGAACGGATACGCAATGCTCCTTTGCGCTTGCTCCCTTGGATTGCTGCAGCGCTTCTTTCACCCGCTCTAGCCCAAACTCTTCGGATTTGCGTTTCCCCTCGACAATTCCACGGGAGGCGAGAAGCAGCACAGCGCCGGGCTCAAGGGCAACCACGGAAGCATTTGAAATCATGTGGGAGAACAGTCCCAGAGGCAAGCCGGTGGCGGGAAGTTCACTGATGCCCTTGCGATCGCGTGTCAGACCTGGGGTATGGCCCGCGTTGAAGTAGCAGACGATGCCCAAACTCTCGTCGTAGCAACCGGCAAATGCAGGGCAGGATCGAACCCCATCCGCGGCTTTCAAGACGGCTTGGTTCAATTGCAGGCAAAGCTCCATCATGGCGTTGGCTTCGTTCATATCGTGCCGCGCAAACAGCTCAGCCCCAGCGGTTCGGAAGGTGCTCTGAGCGGCGGAAACGATGTCGCGAGTGTCCTCCAGACCACCGGCAACGTCCAGCAGGCCAAACAGCACGCGATTGGGACCGACGCGGACGAAATCGTAGAAATCGCCGCCCATGCGGTGGCCGTAGTAGACGGACGCCAATTCGGCCCCGCGGAGTTCCGGGACGTCGGCATGGGTTGGGACATGCGCCGGTTGGTCGAATTTGTGAAGGGCACCCATCGGAAATCGAGCCGAGAACTTACCACAGAATTCAGTCAAAAACCAATCAAAAAACAACGGACGCGGTGTGCTCACTAAGTCCATGGATCGGCAGGAACGGAATGGATTCGAGTGGAAAAGTAGATCGAAAGGACTGGACCCGGCAGGGGAACGGCTTTCCCACTTTGACATTTCCGTCCGCCAGAAGTGACCGTGATCACATAAGGGCCGGGTTGCGAACAAGCAGATTCGTATCAGGGCATGCCTTCAGGCATGCCGAATTCAGTACAGAAATGGCCCGCGGTTTTTCCTTTAATTCCCGTATTTGCCGGCGAGATACTTGCCCACTTCCGCTTCCAGTTGGCCGTAATCGGAGTGGATGGTGGCGCGGAGCGCGGCTTCGGTTGAACTGCCCTGCCCGAGTCTTTCCAGGATGCGTTGCAGATCGCTCATGCCGTAGGTATCGCTGATGTATTGCACTGCGGCGAGAGATTCTTCGTAGGCCACCGTGGCCTGCGTGCTGGAGAACTGCATGAAGCTGCCTTCCAGGGCATTGAGTGGGATCTCGCGCTGGGTGCGGAAAAGTTCAGCCAGAAGCTGGCCATGCGCTACCTGTTTGGGTTCGACAGCCTGGGCAATTCCCTCGTTGAGCCATTGCGGGCAGCGTCCGCTGGAAAGCTGGCTGATAAATGAGTGCGCGAGTTCGTGTTTCAGTACGCGCGCCAGCTCCGGCGTGACCGAGGTCAAACCGTTGATGGGGATGCGCAGCTTTCCATCGAAGACGGCGCCGCTCCACGATGGCGCCTGGGTCACATCGAAAAAGGACTGCTCGGTGTAGAGCACGACCGGGATGCTGTTGCGGGGGGCAATGCCAAGCTCGCGCACCAGGTCGTCGTATTCCGACTCGAGGGTCGCGACCAACTGGCTGCGCAGTGCGTCCGACGTCTGCTTGCCTTCATATCTCAAGGTGAAGTGGCTGCTCTCGTGTTGGGTGAAGTCAGCCTCGGCGGTGGCGTCGCGTTGCGCCTTTTCCAGGTATTTCTGCACGGTCGCATCGGGGCGCAGTTCGAGAGAATGTTTCCACGTGCGTATGGCTTCGGAAGTGTGGTCGCTGGCAAATTGCACATATCCCAGGACAGTGAGCGCGTCGGGTGAATCTGGCGCGGCACGGACGGCGCGTTCGGCGTAAGGCAACGCTTCACCCGCATTTCCGGTTCTTACTAGCAGAGCAGCGTAGTAATTCAGGATTGTAGGATTCTGGGAATCGTAACGTAAGGCAGATTCGAAATAAGGGCGGGCCTTACCGAAATTGGCGTGATCGAATTCATGCTTGCCTGCGATGAAATAACCGGCTGCGGTGGCGGGGTTGTTCCCCGCGCGCTCCAGAGCAGAAAGGGCGTCCAGATCGACTTGGCCGTCCTGGATGACCTTGCCGATCAGTGCCGGGTCGTTTTTCAGGTTGTCGGCGGGAGAAAAATCGGGCAACTGGTGAGATTCCTTGGGAGCTGCGTCTGAAGATGAGTATGCAGGGGGAACTCCGCCAGCATCAATGCGATCCACCGAGGACTTGGGAATGGCGTAGGTGTTATCGCCGAGGTCGTATTCGATGTGAGTGCCGGTATCGCGAACGTGATCGGCCCAGATCGTACGGCCGTTCTTGAGGTGAATGGTTTCCGCGGACGCGCACACCACGGCGCTTAGCAGGAAAGCCGACAACACGGTGCAGATGACAGGTGTACGCACTAAGGCGCATTCTAGAAGATAGGAAGCAGCAGTCGTAGGTGACCACGGTAATCTCAAAAATGCGAAGAGGTTTGCTGCCGCTGACCGGGTTGTTGTTGGTTTCGAACGCGCTGGTGCTGCTCTGGAGCCAGGACGCCGCCAAACCTAGCAACCAGCCTGCGGTGGGCGTGCCGGGGAAGACTTCGTCGCTCAATTCCGCTGAGGCTCTCTATCTGCAATTACGTAATGCCGGTCTGAACAAGTTGCGCGTCTATCGCGTGCGCGATGTGTCTATCGACCGGGCCGCATTTCAACTCACGCTGAACGACGGCACTATTGCATTTACTGAGGATGTCGCAGGCCGGGTCACGGGAGCTTTTTTCGAGGGGGACGGAGAAATCCTGCTATCTCCTCCGAACCAGTACGAGCGTGCATCCATGACGCTGTTCACTGGCGCGGCTATTCTGGAAGAACGGTTTGTTACCGCATATTTTCGCTTCAATGACGATACCTTCGCCGAGATGCGGCCATCCCTGGTGCCGGTCGATTACGCGCAGGCGTTTCTGTCGCAGTGGAATGACACCGCCCGCAATCTCGCGGAAGGGGATGCGCTGCGCCTGTTTATGACCTTCAGCAAGTATCTGCCGGTCACCGGCCACGACGCGAAGGATTCGGCCACACCGCCTAAACCTGACGATAGCGACCGCTTTCTGCATGCGCGCCTGCAAGGGCTGCAACAGGGGAGCTTTGATCTTTATTACGACTCGGAGACACCCGAGCAAGTGTGGGCGGGCCAGCTGAAGACAGTGGAGGGCGCGAGCTATTACGACGTGTGGACATCGTTCTCAACCGCCCGAGCGAGCCGGGATGCGGAAACCGTAAATGCGACGGTTGGTGAAGGCGGTGAGCCTGATTCGGTGGCCATTTCTGATTGCAAGATTCGCGCCGAGATAAAACCTCCCACTCAAATCGACGCCGAAGCGCTCCTGCAATTGCACGTGCGGCGGGGTGGTCAGCGGGCTCTGTTGTTCGAACTGTCGCGGTTTCTGCGGATCACAGAAGTGGAAGCGGACGGTCTCCCGGTTGAATACATTCACAATCAGGCGGTCGAGGGAACGCAATTGGCTCGGC
The DNA here is from genome assembly GCA_035604895.1 of Terriglobales bacterium. Taxonomy (GTDB): domain Bacteria; phylum Acidobacteriota; class Terriglobia; order Terriglobales; family Acidobacteriaceae; genus JABDBE01. Next base: position 17,084 of record DATNHO010000141.1, read on the forward strand.
ACGGGAATGATCTGCTCGTGGTTGTCTTTCCTCAGCCGTTGCGGACCGGGCAGCAAGTCAAGCTGCGCTTTGTCTACGGTGGCGAAGTACTCTCGGAAGCTGGCGCGGGTTTGCTGTACGTTGGGGCGCGAGGCACGTGGTACCCGAACCGGGGACTCGCGATGTCGAATTTCGATTTGGAATTTCACTATCCGGCAGGCTGGACGCTGGTGGCTACCGGAAAACGGACGGAGGCAAAGTCGTCTGTCGACCCTGGTGATCGAGGAGCGGGAGCGCCGCTACCTACAGGTGAACAAGTGAGCCGCTGGGTTTCCGAGCAACCCATCCCGATTGCAGGATTCGATTTGGGGAAATTTGGACGGGTGGTGGCTCACGCCGGAGATGTGACTGTCGAAACCTACGCAACTTCGGGAGTAGAGCGCGGATTTCCGACGCCACAGGTCGAAAATGTAATTCCGGACCAACCCTCGGCGGGCGCGCCCCGGCTTCCGCCGCTAATCGTGCCCCTGCCGCCGTCTCCGGCGCGGAATGCGCAAACGGTTGCGTCCGCTTCCGCGCATGCGATCGAGTTTTTCGCGCGTCGCTATGGCCCCTTCCCCTACTCCGAGCTGAAGGTGGTCCAAATGCCCGGCAACTTGAGTCAAGGCTGGCCGGGACTTATCTTCTTGTCCAGTACGTCTTTCCTTACTGCGGAAGAAAAATCAGAGCTGCACCTGAACGCGGTTGATCGAACGCTCATCAGCCAGGTGATCGACCATGAGACCGCCCATCAGTGGTGGGGCGATCTGGTGATGTGGAGCGGATACCGCGATCAGTGGCTCGTAGAAGCTTTGGCAAATTACAGTTCGATGATGGTGCTGGAATCGGAGAATACCGCGCAATTTCACGCCGCGATGGATAAATACAGAGATGATCTCTTAGAGAAAACCAAATCTGGCGTTCGGTTGATGGAGGACGGTCCGGTCACTCTGGGCACACGCCTTTCCTGTTCACAGTTCCCCAGCGGATACGAGGCCATCAGTTATGGGCGTGGCACGTGGCT
>DATNHO010000142.1:0-27912 GCA_035604895.1 Terriglobales bacterium
TCCGTGAGCAGGCTTCAGGCGTCAGGCTTTCAGGTTCGACTACAAATCTCAAGTTAATTCCGAAGCCCGAAGCCTAGAGCCTGAAGCCTCAATCCGCGTACGGATCCTTCAAGTATCCCTCAACCGCGAAATCCTCGCCAAGACGATGAAGGCGAATCGATTTTACGCAGGCTGCGTCGCTGATGCTTTTGAATCCTGCGCCTCCGGCGAACGGCACGGAAGCTGTGCCCGCAAGAATTCTTGGCGCGTAGTATAGAAAAACTTTGTCGACGATGTTCGCGGAAAGTGCGGACGCATTCACCGTGGCGCCCCCTTCAATCATCATGCTGGTGATTTTCGTTTCGCCGAGGAGGCGGACGACCGCGGCGATGTCAGGGCAGCCATCCGTAGCGGTCGTAGGCAACTGGTGCACGCGAATTCCTAACTCCAGCAGTTGCTGTTTCTTGTTGTCTTCGGGGGAAGAGCAGAGCACCAGAACATCATCCTGGGCAGTCTTGACGACTCGGGACTCGATGGGCAAACGCAAACGCGAATCGAGGATCACGCGTAAGAGAGGTCGGCGGCGCGGACGGCCACTGCGATCAGTGAGCAGCGGATCGTCGGCAATCACGGTACCGACACCGATCAGAATCGCGTCGTTCTGATGACGGAGCTCCTGTACGTGGGTGCGTGCCGATTCACCTGTGATCCAGTTTGCGGTTGCGGGATGAGGAGATGAGCCTGGAGGCGGCGCGATCTTCCCGTCAAGCGTCATCGCAGCTTTCAGTGTGACCAGCGGAATATGGTGGCGAATATATCTGGCAAAAGATTCGTTCAGAGTTTTGGCTTGCTCTTCCAAAATGCCGGAAGAGACGCTGATGCCGGCGCTGCGAAGCTTGGCAAATCCCTGGCCGCTGACCAGCGGATTCGGATCCTCCATGCAAGCAACCACGCGGGAGATTCCAGCGGCGATGAGCGCATCAGCGCAGGGCGCGGTACGGCCCTGGTGCGAACACGGTTCCAGATTGATATATAGAGTTCCGCCGCGCGCTTTTTCTCCGGCTTGTTCGAGGGCGAGTATTTCTGCATGCTTCACGCCGTCGTAAGTGTGGCTGCCCGCGCCGACGATTGCACCTTTCGCGTCCACAATAATTACGCCCACGCATGGATTGGGCGATGTCAAGCCGATGCCTTGCCGGGCCAGGTCGAGGGCTTGGTGGAGAAAGCGTTCGTCGGTGTCGTGAATAGTCATCGTTCGTCTTTTCACCACAGAGTCACAGAGACACAGAGTAAGGCAGGACTTGGCTATCAGTGCTATTTCTCGAGCGCGTTCAAATTAGGCTACTCAGATTGCGTTATTTTCTGTGCCTCTCTGTCTCTGTGATGAAAAACCTAGGCAAACAACGAATCCACAAAATCTTCGGAATTGAAGGGCAGAAGGTCACCGGCTTTTTCGCCGACGCCGACGTAGCGCACCGGCAGACCCAACTCTCGAGAAATCGCGACTACGACCCCACCCTTTGCGGTGCCATCGAGTTTGGTGAGTACGATTCCGGTTACGCCGGCCGCCTCCGTGAACTGACGCGCTTGCTGCAACCCGTTCTGGCCGGTGGTGGCGTCCATCACCAGCAGGGTTTCGTGAGGAGCGCCAGGAATAATTCGCTGTGCCGTGCGCCGCATCTTGTCCAGTTCCGCCATTAGGTTGGCTTTGTTGTGGAGACGCCCGGCAGTATCCACGATGACGTAGTCGCTGTGGCGCGAGGACGCGGCTTGCAGAGCGTCGTAGAGCACGGCCGCGGGATCGCCACCGGCTTTGGTTCGGATGACTTCGGTTCCGGTGCGCTGTCCCCAGATTTCCAATTGCTCGATGGCGGCGGCGCGAAAAGTGTCGGCGGCACAGAGCAGCACGGTTTTGCCCTGCGAGCGAAAGACCTGCGACAGCTTCCCAATGGTTGTGGTTTTTCCAGTGCCATTGACGCCGACCACGAGGATGACTTCCGGAGTGCCATCGACTCTCTGCACTGGACGCGTGTTGGCGGCATTCAGGATGGCCAGCAATTCCAGTTTCAACAGACGTTTGAGTTCGTCAGCGTTCTTAATCTGCTTTCGATCAGCTTTCTCACGAAGCTTGTCGAGGACTTCGCGAGTGGTCGTGTTGCCCAGGTCGGCGCCAATGAGCGTGGCTTCCAGATCGTCCAGGGTCGCGCGGTCAATCTCTTTGCCAAAGGAAACGACTTCCTCGATACGCTGGCTGAGGTTTTCGCGGGTCCGCGTCACCGCCTCTTTCATCCGGTCGAAGAGACCCGGTTTCTGCTCTTCGTCCAGGCTGCCGAACAGGGTCTGAATCATAGGAATTGGGAGTGGCGCGCCAAACGTTCATTATAGCGGCAGGCACTGTTCCGACGGGACAAGGAGGCTTCGGTGTCGTCGCAAACGAATGGCTTGGAGGGATCGCACGATCCTAAACAGGTGCTTCGGAGACAGCCGAGACTGGAATCTTAGCTGTGACAGGAACCGGCACAGCGGCCGCAACAGTAATGGTTGGTGGGGGTGCGACTTGGCGCGGGATGCGAATCTCGCCGCGTCCGTAGATTGCGGTGATGGCCGCAACCGCGGTCGGATCGAGGCGCTTGCCGGACAGATTGTGAATGATTTTCAACGCGTCCTTGGGATCATGTGCGTGTTGGTAAGGACGGTTGGTGGTAAGCGCGTCGAAGGTGTCGGCGACGGCGATGATGCGCGGCAGAAGAGGGATTTCGTCTCCCTTGAGACCGTGCGGGTAGCCGCGTCCGTCGAGCGACTCATGGTGTAGTTCGATTCCCGGAATCATGTCCTTCAGTTGTGCCACGGGACGCAGGATGTTAGCGCCCTTGGTGGTATGCGTCTTCATAATGTCGAATTCTTCCGGAGTGAGTGCTCCGGGCTTTTTCAGGATGCCGTCTTCGATACCAATTTTGCCAACATCGTGCAACTGGGCGGAGACGCGCACGGTCTCTATGAATTCGTCCGACACACCCATTTCTTTCGCAATCATCATGGAATACCGGGTGACGCGGTCGGAGTGGCCGCGAGTGTAAGGATCTTTTTCGTCAACCGCGCCGGCAAGCATCTGAATTGAACCCATGAACAAATCGCGGTTTTCGTTGGCGGCGCGTTTCAGGTCGAGCACGAAGTGCTCGAGTTCCTCAGACATGACGTTGAAGGTGTCGGCTAGTTCGCCGATCTCCGTGCGGCTCTTGACGTGCACACGCTGCGAGAAGTCTCCGCCCGCGATGGCGCGGCTGAAATGAGTGAGAACCTGCAGCGGATTTGTGATCCGGCGGGCCGCGAAAATACTGATGCCCACGCTGAGGGCGATGGCCATCATGGCCAGCGTGCGGGCGTTGCTCTGCATTTCATACACGCCGCGGTAGGCCTCGGCGCGCGGTTTTTGCACCACTACGGCCCAATCGAGGTTGGTCACAGGACTGTAGGTGCCAAGCATTTTAATGTTGGTATTGCCACTGCGGAGATTGAATTCCCTCGTCGTCACCAGTTGTACCTTAGTGCCGGCCTCAACGAAGTTCCGCACGATTTCCAGGTTGGACATATCTTGGCCTGTGGCGTAGTCGGAGGTTGCGCCAGCGACCAGCCGTCCCTGGCTATCCACGACGTACGGAGTAAGGCCGCCCCGGTTGACCTCTTGCAGGCGGCGTATCAGGAACTGCAAATCCACCACGGAACCAATCATGCCAAGAAAGCTGCCAGCGTAGGTCACCGGTGTGCTGACCAGCACCACCGTGCGGGCGGACTTACCCGTACCTACTACCAGTGCCTGGCCGTTGTACACGCGGCCCTCGCGGGCGGCCGCGTAGGCACGTTCCAGTTCGCGTTGCAGGAAAGCGTCGGGAGCGATTCGTCCAGCCGAAATTCCCTTCGCGTCGGAGTTCAACAGGGTGGCATAAGCCAGATCGTCGGAGGAGGAAACGAAATTCTCCAGCAGGGCACGCAGCTCGGGTGCTTCCACATGTTCCGAAGTGATGTCCCCACCACTGGCGACTTGTAGCGCCGAGGCCAGATTGGCCTGCATCATGCGCAGCGATTCCTGGTGCTGCGAGATGTCGTCCGCAAGCGATCGCGTGACCGTGTTTTGCAACAACCTTTCGTTGGTGATCAGGCGGTCGCGATTGATCGATTCAACCTGTGCTGAGTAAAAATACATGGGAACGACGCTGATCAGTACGAGCACACTTAGGATGACGTACAGAATCGGCAGACGAGATGGCGACGGCAATTTCAGCGACAAGTGGCCCTTTGCGCGCGCGTTTCGACTCGGTCAAAGGTTCGACCGATACTTTAAAATTGTAGCCTGACATGGCAGCCCGCATCGGTTACGAAGGTACCCCGAAGAGCGTGCCCTTCGGGCGGTTTGGGCAGATGCGGACGCTTTGGAAACAACTGATGCGGAAAGGTTTGCTAAGACGAATGATTGACAAAACGAGGAGATCACGTGCCCCCAATTCAGCCGCGAAAATTCGGTGAGCCAAAAAGCGGCACTACACGAAGTACAAGGCTCTCGATCGGAAATATTGAAGAGATGGCAGATGGCGAACGGGAGCTTGGAAGGTTCGTCAGGGTTTCCAGAAAATGGGGTTCGATCCACATAGGGCCGCACGGGCGCGGACGCCCGCGCCTACATCGACTTCGTTTCGCTTTTGGCGCTGCGAGTCATCAGATCGTGGATAGCGTCTCGAGGAGACTTGTCGTGGTGCAGGATGGCATCCATTTGTGCGGTGATGGGCATTTCGATTTCGCGCGCGCGCGCCAGTTCGACTGCGGCATGGGTGGTGAAGACGCCTTCGGCCACCATGCCGTGCATGGCGGCTATGATTTCCGGCAGCTTTCGGCCGCGGCCCAGTTCGACGCCCACGCTTCGGTTGCGCGAGAGGCCGCCAGTGCAGGTGAGGACGAGATCGCCCAGACCCGCGAGTCCTGACATGGTCTCCTGGCGGCCACCGCACGCAACGACCAGGCGTGTGATCTCGGCCAGGCCACGCGTGATGAGAGCCGCGATGGAGTTGTGTCCGAGGCCGAGACCATCGCAAACTCCCGCGGCGATGGCGATGATATTCTTCAGCGCGCCGCCGAGTTCCACTCCAGTCACATCACCGTTGGTGTAAACCCGGAAGGAGGCATCGCTGAACTCACGCTGAACAGTTTCCGCCAGCCCCGCATCGCCTGACGCGACGGTGATGGCTGTGGGGTCGCCGCGTGCGACTTCTTTCGCGAACGTCGGCCCGCTCAACGCGCCGATGCGAGGTTTGAAGCCTCCCTCTGTTTCGACAACGAGTGAAATCACTTCCGTCATGCGGAGAAGAGTTGTTTCCTCGAGTCCCTTGGTCGCGCTCACGAAAAGCATCCGGGGCTTCAGAAATGGGTGCATTTTTCGGAAGAGCCCGCGGCAGTGCTGCGACGGCATCACGCTCACCACAATTCCCGCGTCCCGAAGAGCTTCTTCAAAGCTGTCCGTGGCAGTGACGCTGCCAGGAATCGCGTGGTCTGGAAGAAAGAGTTGGTTGATCCGGCGCGCGGAAATCGAATCGCGCACTTCTTTTTCGTGCGCCCAGAGGCGAACGCGATGCGTACCCCTTCGCCCCAAAACGATCGACAGGCTCGTTCCCCACGCGCCAGCGCCGATGATCGCAATCTCGCTCATCGACGGCTCCACTGGAAGCGTGATTCGGTGTGTGTCAGCAGGCGGCGGATGTTATCGCGGTGCTTGGCAATGATGAGAAGGGAAGCAACCGTAATGAAGGCGAGTAGTTGAGGAGCATCACGGTACGGCTCGATCGTCCATGCCAGAAACGGAAACAGGGCTACCGTGAGAATCGAAGCCAGTGACACATAACGAAATGCCAGGAAGATCACGATGAAGAGAGCGACCATCACCAAAATTGTTTTCGGTGTGAGGAGAACAAAGGATCCCAATCCCGTAGCCACTCCTTTGCCGCCCCGGAACCGCAGCCACAGTGGGAACATGTGTCCGACAATCGCGCAAAGTGCCGCCGCGCCCAGCAGCGTATTGTTTCCGGGGAAGAATATGCGCGTGATTGCCACCGCAGCGAGTCCTTTGAGCATATCGAGAACCAGCGTAAGCACACCCAACCCCGGCGACGTGCGTGAGACGTTGGTTGCGCCAATGTTGCCGCTGCCCGTCTTGCGAACGTCCTGCCCGCGAAACGTCCGAACCAGGAGATAGCCGAATGGGATGGATCCCAGCAGGTAACTGTACGCGGCGGTGAGAAGGAACGCGATCATTGTTGTTTGTGCAAGCGCCGCGCCCGTCACGGCGATGAAGCACGATGCCGACGCTATACAGGAGACTCTAGTGCAAAGCGCGCGATCTTTGTGTAGCTCGAACCTCCTCGCGAAAGCTGACTCTGGTACAGAAAAAACTCGTGGGCCGCCATGGTACCAAAATCAGGAGTGGGTAGAGCGGCCAATTTCTCCTGAAGTCGCTGGAAGTTCTTGTTTGGAGTATCGTCTTTGCTCCAGCGAGGAGAGCCGGAGCGTCCACCGCCACGCGCCAGAGTCAGATGGGGAGAGAAAGGATGATCTTCTTTAGGGATTCCGAGCGCGGAAGTCGCGTCGTTGACGGCTTTCGCGAGAGATAAAAGTTGGGGGCCGGATTCGATACCGACCCAGAAAACGCGGGCAGCTTTTGCAGTCGGGAAGAAACCGTAGCCGCGAAACGCGATCTCGACCGACTGGGCTCGAATGCCGGAAAGTGCGCTCTTGATTTTCTCGACAGTCTCGACCGGCTTCTCGCCAATGAATTTCAAGGTGATGTGCAGCGATTCAGGACGGACCCAGCGAGCATCCGGGGCGAAACCAGTCACACCTTCCATGAAGCGCTGAATGCGCTGGCGGATCGCGTCGTCAATGTCGAGGGCGATAAAAATACGCATAGCGGTCGTCGGTCGTTCGTCGTTGGCTAAAACCATTTCCGCCAATGGCCGACGACCAACGACCGACCTACATCAGTTTTCGTCTGACCATATCCAACGCCTGCTGGCTGGCGAACCGGCGGATGCGTTTGCGATCTCCAGGAAATGTTCGTTCCACGACGTCGGTTCCTCCGTCGCTGGCCAGAGCGTGGAAGACCAGTCCGACCGGCTTCGCTTCGGTTCCGCCCGTTGGTCCGGCGACGCCCGTAACACCCAAGCCCAGAGTTGCTCCGCTGCGTTCGCGAATTCCTTCCGCGAGAGCGGCGGCCACCTCGCGGCTGACTGCTCCATGCTTCTCGATCATTTCGGCGGGAACGTCGGCAAACGCGGTCTTCAACTGATTCGAATAAACCACAGCGCCACCGACAAAGTAGCGCGAGCTTCCGCTGACCGAAGTGATGCGCTCGGCCACCAGCCCTCCGGTGCAGGATTCTGCGATTGCCAGGGTAGCGTTGCGCATCTGCAAATAGTAGCCGACGATCTGTTCCATGGAATCGCCGTTGTCGGAGAAAACCAGATCCCCGAGTTCTTCTTCTAGCTTCTCGACCAGGTGATCGACTCGTGCCTGCGCGACTTCAAGAGAAGCGGCACGACTCTTCAAGTGGAGTTGGATTTCGCCGGCTCCGGCAAGGATGGTCGTTTGTACGTCGGCATAGAGTTTGTAGATCGGAGCAACCCGAGCATCACATAGCGACTCGCCAATTCCTGTGATCTTCAGCTCGCGAGTTGCAATGAATTGCTGTGGCAATTTGGCAAGCAGGCGGGCCACGCATTGCTCTTCGAAAAGCGCCTTCAATTCGTGCGGCGGGCCGGGAAGCAACATGATGATTCTTTCGCGGCCTTCATATTTGCCGCTCATCCATTGTCCGGGGGCGCTCCCATTGGCATTAGGCAGAACGGTCGCGCCGGTTATGACGTCCGCCTGCTTGAGGTTGTTTGGGGCCATCTTCCAGCCCCGGGCGGCGAACCGTTGTTCGAGACCGTTGATGATTTCGGGGTCGCGATGAAGTTTGAGCCCAAGCGCTTCGGCCACCGCTTCCCGCGTGAGGTCGTCCTCGGTCGGGCCGAGGCCGCCCATGAAGATGACGATCTCGGCCCGCGACACAGCAATGCTCGCCGCTGAGGTCAGATGGTTCAGGCTGTCTCCCACGACGGTCTTGAAGATTACTTCAACCCCAAGTTGGTTGAGCTTTTCAGTCAGGTAGAGCGAGTTCGTATCCTGACGGAAAGGAGTCAACATCTCGGAGCCAATGGCAACAATCTCGGCGTTCACGAGTAAAAGTGTAAATGATTACAGGGCGAAGCAAGACCAGCCACGGATTTTCGCGGATTCACACGGATCGTTCTTTAGGGTTGGATGCCGAGCGTCAAGAGCTTCGCGACTTAAGAGACGGAGTCCGCGAAGAGCGCCCCCTGGATGTTCCATGCGAGATGATGAACTGCGCTCGTCGTCGCCAGAACGACCGAGCGTCCGGGGGCGAATGCCAGACCGACGAGACCCGCGCCCGCGACCGCCAACGAGGCCTCGCCGGCGGCGTTGATCTTGACAATGCCACGCTTGCCCGAGAGGGAAGCGGCCACATAAAGATTCCCTTCGACGTCAAAGGCGATGCCCTGAGGACGTCCCAGACCGCGGAAGAAAGTTGACACGTTGCCTTGCTGAGTGACTTTGTAAATGCAATCGAAACTTGAAGTCGTCGGCCCGGACACGAACAGGTCTCCATGGGGGCCAAAAGCCAAGTGGTAAGCGGAAATACTTGGCTCGAGCGTCGCGAAGACAAAAATCTGGCGATCCGGGCCAATCTTGAAAATCGTCCCGCTGCGATCGCCGACATAAAGATTCTGCGTGCGGTCAAAAGCGATGCCGGTAGCAACGCCCATCCCCTCGGCATAGGAAGACATGGTCCCGTTCGGAGCGACGCGATATACAGTTCCATCAAAACGCGAAGAAACGTACATCTGCCCGGCCCGGTCAAAGGCTATCGACGTGGCGTTCATCAGGTCCGCAAGGAACGGTTTGACGTTGTAATTGGTATCGATCTTAAAGATGGCGACCGGAACCTTCTGGCCGCGGCTTCCCGAAAAGCTGACGTAGATGTTGCCCTCGGCGTCAAGCGCAGGATTGGTTACCGGATGCAGATTCTCAGCGATGGGTACAGCAACTTTGATCTCGTGGGGATTGCTGGAGTTCCCGTTGGTCGAAACTACGATGGGCCCAGAGGATGCGCCCGGCGGCACGCGAGCCACCAGGAAATCATCGGAACTGATTACCACCGCGCCCTCGATTTCGCCGAAGCGCACGCGAGGCCGTCGCAAATCCTGAGGCCGCAAACCATGGCCGGTAATTCTCACTTCGCCGCCCGGCAGCGCAGCCGCCGGAACAACCGCTTCGATATGCGGCTTTCCGTTGACGCTCGTTTTGCCCAACAGGCGGTCAGAAATCCCCATCGACTCCCACTTCCTCGTGCATCGACCGAAAACTATCGCGGCAAAAAGCCGAAATGCAACACGACTTGCATGATGACCAAAGCGTAGAGCCCAGCCGCAACGTCATCTATTACGATGCCGAATCCTTCCGGAAGGTGCTCGAGTTGACGTACCGGCGGAGGCTTCACGATATCGAACCCCCGAAAAAGTATAAAGCCGAGCAACAGAGATTTCCACGACACCGGTACCGCAATCAGGGTGATGAGCTGGCCGGCAACTTCGTCAATCACGACGAACTGAGGGTCCTTCAACCCGCTCGCACGAGCCATGTGAGTAGCCGCGGGAATGCCGACGACGATGGTCACGGCCGCGAGCAACACAGCGGCTGCGGGTTGCCAGTTCGGGTGAATCCAGAAACTAAGCAGCCACCAGACTAAAACTGTGGCCGCCGAACCCCAGCTTCCGGGCCCAGGGTGAAGCAGGCCCATCCCAAAGAAAGTCGCCATCAGCTTGGCCCAGAGCGGGGCGCGGCGGCGTGACGGCGGAGCGGAAACAGGATTGGAGTCGGTTTGTATTTTCTTGTCCGACTCAGTCTTCATCGGAATTGTCCGGCAATGCACCCGAAATGCTGTCCGCCGTGTCCTGCACCGGCGATGAAACCACGTAGGCGCCGCTAGCCCATTTCCCGAGATCGACGGTACGGCAGCGGTCGCTGCAGAAAGGGAACTCCGCATCCTTACTCTTTACCGGCTTTTTGCAGATTGGGCAACGCAGATTGAGAGTGCGCTTGCGAGCCATAAATCCCTAAATGATCTTAGCAACCAGATCATAATCGTGGGCTTCCGTAATCTGGCAGCGGTAGAATTCGCCGGGCAGCGGATTGAGTCCTTCGGGAACGTCGTTCACAAATACTTTGCCATCGATTTCGGGAGCATGCATGGCCGTGCGTCCTTCGAGCAGCAGGTCGCTCTCTTCGGATACTCCTTCCAGCAACAAATCAACTTCCTGGCCAACCAGTGTCTTCTTTCTCTTCTTGCTGATGCGGCGCTGAATCTGCATCAGGTGTTTGCGCCGCCGCTCGACCTCCCGAGCAGGCAGTTTTTCGTCAAGGTTAAAGGCGTGCGCGCCTTCCTGATCGGAGTAGCCAAATGCGCCCATCCAATCGAATTTAGCCTGGCGGACGAACTCACAGAGTTGTTCGAATTCTTCTTCTGTCTCGCCGGGGAAGCCGACGATGAACGAGGTTCGCAAGGTGACGTCCGGAATCGTACGCCGCATCTTCTCAATCGAACGCAGGAAAACGTCTGCGCCTCCACCACGTTTCATGCGCTTCAGAACCGCCGCGGAGGCGTGCTGCAGCGGCACATCGACGTAGGCGCAAATCTTTTCGTGAGCGGCAATGGTATCAAGCAGACGCCCCGTAATCTTGTTGGGATACGCGTAGAGGAAACGGATCCAGCGCAAATCCTCGATGCCGGCCAGTTTTTCGAGCAGGAGCGCGAGCCCATCCTTGAGGCCAAAATCTTCTCCGTAGCAGGTGGTATCTTGTCCGATGAGCGTGATCTCGCGTACGCCGGAGCGGGCCAACCGCTCGGCCTCGGCGATTACGGATTCGAATCGGCGCGAGCGGAACTTGCCGCGCAGTTGCGGAATGATGCAGAAGCTACAAGGATGATCGCAACCTTCGGCAATCTTGATGTACGCGGTGTACTTCGGAGTGGCGAGGACACGAGGCGTGGCTTCATCGTAGAGATAGTTGGGCAGGTCGGCGATGGCTCCGTCCCATGACTCGCGAGAGAAGCGTCCCTGAGCTTCGCGGGCATCGCCTTCGGGGCGCGAGGTCAAGATATTAAACGGGGACGATTTCGCTGGTGCGGGCGCGAGCCCCGCCGCTGCGAGAATCTTTTCCAACTCACCTGTGCCTACCACGGCATCGACTTCTGGAATGTTCTTGCGAATGTCGCCGCGGAAACGTTCAACCAGACATCCGGCAACCACAAGCTTGCGGGCACGACCGTCGGTCTTGAACCGCGCCATTTCCAGAATAGTATTTACAGATTCCTGCTGAGCGCTGGCGATAAACGAACAAGTGTTGACCACAATGACGTCAGCATCTTCGGCGCGCGGAATTAACTCAGCTCCGGCCTGCGCCAGCATACCCATCATGACTTCGCTATCCACGAGGTTCTTCGGGCAGCCCAGGCTGACGAAACCGACTTTTGGCCGTGACGCGGGCGTAGGTTCGGCGGCTTCGGGCGCGTTCTCGATTGCTACTGTGGGGTTCTGATGAGGCATGGAACCCTTCTATTCTAGCATCCTGCGTGGGCGGCCCCGGTCTGTAACCTCGGCGCATTCGCGTAAGATCATCCTGAAGCTTGGCAACAACCAATGAAACCTTGCGCAACAAAGCCACAAGGAGCGGCGGCGTGAATCGACTGACGTGGTTCGGCTTGTTTGCCGTGACAGCAATGCTCGTTTGCTACGCCTTCGAGAATCGAAGTCGATGGTTCATTTTGGCCTTCGCAGTGTCATGCCTGTTGGGTTCGGCCTACGGATTTCTCCAGGGCGCGTGGCCATTCGGAGTTGTCGAGGCGATTTGGTCGATCGTCGCGGTGCGGCGCTGGTGGCTGGCGGGGAACTCAAGCGCATAAGCCGGATGATCAGCAGTTAGCGCCGCGCTGTGGTCGAGATTTCTTCGTACAGTTCCGGCAGGCGCTGGGCGTCTTGCGCCGAACCTCCGAAGCGCGCCGATTCGTAATGTTGGGTGAACTTTGCCACCGACTCGCGCATGGCCTCATCCTCAATACCAATCAGGAATTCTGACGCGGTATGCGCTGGGGATTTGAGCCAGCCCTTTCTCGCGAGCATTCGCGTCATTCGCTCATACCAGATGCTTGCGGCCAGGCTCGGAGACCTTTCTGGGTGAGCCGCGAGGCGACGGCTGCGTAGCGCTCTCCATAGCCGCCGTGCGTTGGCCGCCAATAGAAGCAGAACTGCAATGGCTGTCCCCGCGACACTCCATTGCAACGGGGAATTGGAAAGCGTCCGTTGGGTTCGACGCGCGTAGGTCAGCAATGCTTCATGATGTCGGCGGGCCCAGTTTCGCATCCGCTGAAACCACGCCACGGTATTACGCGTGGCTTCGCGGCCCAAATTGTACTGATGGCCGGCGTCATAGTTGATGATCCACTCCCGCCAGAACGAAGCCATCGCGTCAAGGTACAACGCTCCCCGGCTCCAACCAGTGCGCGTCTGCATGGGCGCAGCCGGCGTGGGATCAAAACCGATCCATCCATAGCCCGGAAAATACGCTTCCACCCACGAGTGTGCGTTGCTGGCGCGAACAAGATACTCGGAAGTGAGGTCGTTAAACTCCCCGGTGCGGAAACCATTCACCACTCGTGTGGGAATGCCCAGGGTGCGCAGCATGATTGCCATCGCGGAAGCGAAGTATTCGCAGTGTCCCTGCTTGCGCACGAAAAGGAAGTTGGCGACAGGATCGCTCGGAACGGTGCGCGGAAGCTGGAGGGTGTATCCAAATTTCGTACGCAGATACGCTTCAACCTCTGCCGCCCGGTCGTAATTGTTGTTAGCGGACGCCGAGATCTGTTGAGCCAGGGGCGCGATGCGAGAATCGAGCCGCGGTAGTTGCAGATAGTTCAGCAGGATCTCCGGCGGGTAGTCATTAGAGGCCGCACGCAACGCGCCAGGAGTCGGTTCAGCAATTTCGGAGGTCGCCTCGTAGCGACCGATGGGATGCTCGGGGTCGATATCAAAAACCGCGTCTCCGGTGTCCATCGACAGCAGACGATAGTTGCCCTGCAAAAGTTTTGCGGTCGGCGCAAGAAAGAAAACGTTGCTGACCAGCGGTTCCATCAAAACACGATAGTGGATTTGCTGCGCCGGCCTCCCCAGCTGAAACTGTTGCCTATGCGCGCCGCTTTGCAACAGAAGAAAACGGCCGCTGCCCAGGCTGGTCACTACGTGCTGTGCGTGCGGATTGAACCAGGTCTTGCCATCGAAGATGTTCAACGTCACGCCGCGCCACTTCAAGTCGTAAGAGCCCTGCAAATCGCCGTCGACTTGGATATGCATGACCAGCGAATTGGACTGCTGTATTTCCCCGATCTGACCGAGTTGGACGCGGTCGCTGAATCCAGTAGTGATTTCACGGCTGCGGGCAAAAGCGCTAAGGTACCCGGTGGACATGCGCGGCAGCACAAAGAAAATCACCGCCGCGCCCAGCAGTATCAGGAGCGCAAGCATCGGCGAAGCTCCGGCCAGTGAGAAAGCCATTTGCCGGGAGGCCGAGTCATCGCTCGGCAGACTAGCCTGAACCGTGGCCTTGGCCGCAGCGCGCTGCATCTCCATCAGGATGCAGGTTACGACCGCCATCAGCATGAACGCAGCAAAGGCCAGCAGAAAAGTACTGTCCACGGTGAGCACGGCAGCGGCCAGCACCATGAGGAAGGAGATGACCGCGAGAAAATAGCGGTCGCGGTCGCGCCGGGTGGAGAACAGGCGCACCACCATGACGAAAAGCACAAGGTGCACCGTGGCTGTAACAAACGCGCCCGAGAACACGAAGTAGTCGGCGAGATAGAAAGCGACGTAGCCGAGAGTGAGTGTGGTGGTCCACGCTTCGGGAATGAGCAGCGTGCGACGCGTGGCCAGCAGGTATCCGCGAAACAGAATCGCCGCGCTTACCAGCAGGACGGCAGGCAGATCCAGTCCTCCGGTTGAAACCAGCGTCGCAAAGCCGCACAGCACGAGCAAGTACAGCGCGATTTCAAAGTAACGCTGAACCGCTGTGGGCAGTGGAGCAGTCTCCGATCGCAGGTTAGGCGCCGACGTCATTGATTCGTCTATTGTTGGTGATTTCGCCGCGAAAGGGAAGAGTACCGACGGGATGTTAGAATCGTACAGGTCAGGCATCGGTCCCGCGCGACGTTTTCCCGCCAACCCCGCCAGGTCCGGAAGGAAGCAACGGTAACGGGCTCTTGCGTGTGCAGTGGGTCGCCGGTGTCTGGCTTTTTGGTTCCCGCTGAGATCCGTTCAGTGACTGGCGGTGCAGGTTGAACTCACGCAACCGCCTTTCAGTCTTACAGGTTGGACATTGCCCTCTGAGTACGTCAGAATAGCGCCTTAATATTTCAGCATTCATATTTCACCCTGGAGAACTCATAGAGTGAGCCAACTTGCGCGCGCAGGTGTTGCCAGAGTCAAGATCAGCGCCCTTGGAACTTACGTCCCACCCCGTCTGCTAACCAACGCCGACCTCGAGAAGATGGTCGAAACCAGCGACCAGTGGATCATGGAACGCACCGGTATCCGCGAGCGTCATATAGTCGACAAGGGCGTAGCCACCAGCGATTTGGCCGTTGGAGCGGCAAAAAACGCCCTTTCGCAACGCGGCATCGCATCTTCCGACTTGGACGCGATCATCGTCGGCACCGTCACTCCCGACATGTTTTTTCCCTCAACCGCCTGCCTGGTGCAGCACAAACTCGGAGCCAAAGGCGTGTGGGGCTTCGATGTTTCCGCCGCCTGTTCGGCATTTTTGTACGCGCTGCAGACCGGAGCGCAGTTCATCGCGACGGGCGCCCACAAGAAGGTCATGGTTATCGGCGCAGATACCATGTCCTCGATCATCGACTACACGGATCGCGCGACCTGCATAATTTTTGGCGACGGTGCGGGCGCGGTGATCCTCGAACCGGCGGACAACGATTCGCTCGGGATGATTGACTTCATTCATGAAATCGACGGCTCCGGAGGATGTTCCCTGTACATGCCTGGGGGCGGCAGCCTCAATCCCTCGACCCACGAAACCGTGGATCAGAAAATGCACTACGTTCACCAGGATGGAGGGGCGGTATTCAAGTACGCCGTCCGCAAGATGGCCGAAGTCTGCGAGAAAATCCTGGAGCGAAATGGTTTGAAGGGCAGCGACGTGAACGCATTCATTCCCCACCAGGCGAACCAGCGGATCATCCTGGCAACCGCCGAGCGGCTGGCCATGAACCCGGAACACGTGATCATCAATATCGACCGCTTCGGAAACACGACCGCGGGCACGATTCCACTGGCGATGGAAACGGCGCGTCAGGAAGGCAAATTGAAGAAGGGTGATCTAGTGCTGCTCGCGTCCGTAGGCGCGGGGTTCACCGTCGGGGCCACGTTGTTGCGCTGGGCGTATTGATCCTACTGACCGTTCGCGCCGCCGCTGCTCTTCTGCTGCTCGAAAGCTTTCTGCAGATACTTCCGCGCCTCGTCTAATGCGCCCTGGGTGTTGTCGTTGGTTTGCAGAGCCTGACGATATTCGTTGGTCGCGCGTTCGCGCTGTCCGGTGATGTCAAAAATCTTGCCCAGCTGGATGTGGCTCCAAACCTCGGTCCAGCGCGGATCTCCATCCCCGTTGAGCGAGTCGCGGTAAGCGTTGGCCGATGCCTGATAATTTTTTTGCAGGAAGAACACCTCGGCCACGCGATAGTGCGCCAGCGAACTGTTCTTATTAACGTCCAGAGCTTTATTGAATTCGGAGAGCGCCCCGGCGAAATCGCCCTGTTGAACCAAAGCTTGCCCGCGCTGAATAGAAGCCCTCAGCTTTACGTCAGACGAGTTTCGCAACACGCGATTCTCCGGATCAATCGAAATCCGCCGCGGCTTGCCGAAGGTTTCCAGCGTGAACGCCGAATCCGTACCCACCACGTCAATCCGCTTTTCTTCTGTTTTGCCGTCCGTGTCCACTTTCAACTCTACCGGCATGCGAAAGAGATCAAGATCCTGGGTGATCTGCCCCACGATGCGGAACCCCGGACACTTTTGATTAGCGGGGCATTTGTTGCCCAGCCGGTAAACCGTGTATTTGGTCTTGAACTCGGGAGCGCCCGTCGAATCGAGCCATTGAGTGAAAAACCAGGTGAGTTTATCGCCGTAGGTCTGCTCGGCGATGGTCGAGAAATCGTCCAGCGATGCCGACTTGCCCGCATATTTCGAGGCAAAGGTGCGCATCGTCTGATCAAATTTCTGATCGCCCTCGACCCAGCGCAGCATGTGCAAAATCATCGCGCCCTTATCCGTCGCCAGCGACTGGAATTCGGGAGAAAACATATCCAGCTTGCCAATCGTCGCCAGCGGCACGGAATCATAAGCCAGCGCTCCGACCGACATGTCTTTCACCACTTCTTCCAGGCCGGAACTTCCCGCGGCGTTTTCGACGTAGCGAGCTTCCGAGTACCGGGCAAAACCATCGCACAGCCACCAGTCATCGATAGAGTTCGGACTCACCGAAACTCCCCACCACTGATGCGAGATAGTATTCGCCAGCAGCCGATAATTTACTTTTTCGGTTACCGCGCGACTCGCGATCGCCGCCATCTCCGGAGCCCACGCCGACGGTACCGTGTCATCCGGAATCTCCACAACCCTCAGCGTGGTCGAAGGCGCGGCGCCATACAGCGTTACGTAATAAGTAAATTCTTTGATCGCGGTTTCGGCGTACATTGCGCCCAGGTTCTGGTGAACCGGCTTGAAAAAAACGTGCAGGTCAACACCCGCTTCATCGCTCTTGAATTCCTGAAACGTCCCCGCAACGATGCTCCCAGGGAAACTCGGTTTGTCCCAGACGAAAGTGTAGGTCTTGCCGGGCAATGCGCCTGCCCCACCCTTTTTCGACGGAGCAGGACCACCGACCGTCTCCTTCCCGCTGCCAATGACCACCATGTGAGCCGGCACGGTGATATTCATCGTGGCGGTGAAGCGGTTAATGCCGTAGGCGTTCACGGGGAACCATCGTCCGGCGTAGAGCAGATAACTAGTTTCATCGTTGATCGACGCCAGTTTGAGTCCCTGCACGGGGCTGTCGTCGGCGGAGTCGAGCGTGCCATCGTAATCAAACGTCAGCGTGGTCGAAGTATCTTTGCTGAGGGGCTTCGACAACTGCACTCGCACCGTGGAATCTTGCGAGATACGCTCCGGGGAGAGCACCTGCCCACTCTCATCCGTTACTTTGCTGACATTCAATCCGTTGTTCAACTCAAAGACGGCCGCGTTGATGTCTTCCAGAGCGGTAAATTTCACTTTCGCCCGAGCAGAGATTTTATGAATGTGCGGAGTGAGTTCGGCGTCAATCTGGTAGTCGTCCACCCGCAGCCGCGTCTTCTCGGCCGCCCAGGCAGGTAGCGAACCTAACAGAATCAATAGGACCAGAAAGTTGGTAAGTGCCCGACGCTGGCGCCGAGGTTCAAAGAACATTCAGGAACGTCTCCCGGGAAATCCCGCAGGTCTCTAATCTCTCTGATTCAGATTGTTACGCAAAAGATGCTGCCAGGACAAGGGTTAGGTGTTTTTTCGCGGTAGAGACGTAGATTGGCTACGCCTGAGGCGCTAATTTCGCTGCCTGAGACGTATCGAGCTAGGTCCCGACAGGGGATCGGCGCAATAGCGTTTCTACGGCCTCTGCCGCCCGTTCCGCCGGATGAAGCCCGTCCGAATTCGAGCCTCGAAGCAAGGTTCGCACCGTCGCCAGACCTTCTACCATCCGAGTGCGTAACTGGCCGTCGACCAGGATCTTATTCACCTGCGCGATCACGTTCTCGGCAGTGAAATCCTGCTGCACCAACTCCGGCACAATCTCTTTTCCGGCAATCAAATTCACCATCGCAAAGTGCGATACCTTGACCCGCGACCGTCCGAGGAAATACGTCAGCGGAGACACACGATAGACCATCACAAACGGCAGGCCCATCATCGCGGCCTCGACAGTAGCCGTGCCGCTTGCGATGATCCCGGCGCGAGAATGAGCCAGCGCGGGCAAAGCTTCGCTAACCAATCGGATGGCAGAATGCCCGCCAATCAGCGATTCGAGAAAGCTGCGATCCAGCGTAGGCGCGACCGGAAGCAGGAATTCATAGTCCGAGCCCATCCTCGCGGCCGACTCCAGAATCGTGGGCAGGTTCATCCGCACTTCCTTCATCCGGCTGCCCGGCATGAGAGCGATCCAGAGCTTCGCGGCATCAAGCCGGCAGGCAGCGGCAAAGGCGTCGCGATCGGAATGCGGTGAAAGATCGGCCAGCGGATGGCCAACAAACGTCGCATCCACACCACGCTCGCGATAAAACTTCTCTTCAAACGGAAAAATCACCAGCGCTTTGTTGACATACCTGCGAAGCAACCGCACGCGCCCTTGCCGCCATGCCCAGAACTGCGGACAAACGTAATACACAACTGGAATCCCGCGCTTGCGCATCTGCCGAGCCACTCGCCAGTTGAAGGCCGGGGAATCGATAACGACGGCAAGATCGGGCCGCCGTCGATCCGCTTCCGCAATCAACCGATGAAACAAACCATAGATTTTGGGAAGATGGCTGACGATCTCAGAAATGCCCACGACCGCGAGATCCCTCGCGTCGACCACGGTGTCGCACCCAGCAGCGCGCATGCGATCCCCGCCAACTCCAAAGAATTCGAGGGACGGATCGCGGCGCCGCAAAGCCTCGATGAGTTGCGCCCCATACATTTCACCCGAAGCCTCGCCCGCAGAAATGAGAATTCGCACGGGAGCATTGTAAAGGGAAGGCCACCGATTTCGTGTAGGCGCAAGCGCCCTTGCTCGTGCTCGTATCCATGATTCCGAGAAGGCGGAGGACGGCGATGACCTCACGTTACTAAAGTCAGTCTTGCATCATCAAAACCCGCAAGCGATAATGAGAGCAGGACCACGGTAGACAGAAGGATCCCCGATGGCTGTAGCCAAACTAAAGCGTCCGAAGGAAGATCAATTCGAGGACTTGGCCGACCGTATCGCGACCGAGATCAACGACCGCGCCAGTAGAATGACACCTGAGGAGCGGGCCCGGGCCGATTCTGAAACTAAAAAGATTGCTGCCCGAGTGCAGCGTCGTACTCGATGAGTGCGGCTTCGATTTCCTGGCTGGAATAACCCCAAACTTTCAGAAGAGTGCGCAGATCTTCCCGCGTACCGCGGCGAAGGATGCGCAATACCGCATCTCTTCTTTCGGCCTGCTGATTGATTGCGGCGGTGTTGGTAGGTCGCTTTTTCCCGCGGCTGCTCTCTTCTCGAATTACATCATCCAGATCGTCGCGTTTTTTCACAGTACCTCAAAACGCGTCAATCCCAGTTACGCTCTGGCCGATGATCAGCGTGTGGATATCGTGCGTGCCCTCATACGTCTTCACCGATTCCAGGTTCATCATATGGCGCATGAGCGGGTATTCGTCAGCTACCCCATTGGCGCCGAGAATGTCGCGGCCCATGCGGGCGCATTCCAGCGCCATCCATACGTTGTTTCGCTTCGCCATGGAGATGTGTTGCGCTCCGGCTTTGTCTTGATCTTTGAGGCGTCCTACCTGTAAGACCAGCAATTGGCCTTTGGTGATTTCGTTGATCATCCAGGTGAGTTTTTCCTGGACCAGTTGGTGGGAGGCGATGGGCTTATCGTGGAATTGCTTGCGTAACTGCGCGTACTGCAAGGCGCAGTCATAACAGGACATGGCCGCGCCAATCCCTCCCCACGCGATGCCGTAGCGGGCCTGATTGAGGCACATCAACGGAGATTTAAGGCCGCCGCTTTTCGGCAGGAGGTTGGATTCAGGGATGTGAACGTCCTGCATGGACAAGCCTGACGTCACCGAGGCGCGTAGCGACCACTTGCCGTGGATGTCTTTAGCGCTGAATCCGGGGCGGTCGGTCTCTACCAGAAACCCGCGAACCTTGTTGTCTTCGTCCTCGACTTTGGCCCAAATGACCGCCACGTCGGCGATGGAGCCGGAGGTGATCCACATTTTTTCACCGTTGAGGACGTATTCTTTCCCAACTTTGCGGGCGCGAGTGCGCATGCCGCCGGGATTCGAACCGAAATCGGGTTCGGTGAGTCCGAAGCAGCCGAGCCTGTCGCCCTTCTGCATGGCGGGCAGCCAGGTTTGTTTTTGTTCGTCGCTGCCAAATGCGTAAATGGGATACATGACCAATGCAGACTGCACGCTCACGAACGAACGCACGCCTGAGTCTCCGCGCTCCAACTCCTGCATCACCAGGCCATACTCGACGTTCGACATTCCCGCGCAACCGTAGCCTTTGAGGCTGGCGCCGTAGAAGCCGAGGTCGCCCATGGGCTTGACCAGTTCGCGAGGGAAGCGGCTGGCGCGATTGCATTCCTCGATGATGGGAATGAGATTGTCTTCTATGAACTTGCGGGACGTATCGCGGACAAGGCGTTCGTCGTCACTGAGCAGAGCGTCAAAGCCGATAAAGTCCACTCCTCGAAACTTTAGTGCCATGGGATTCTCTTTCCGCTTCAGGATGCAAACCGGTGCAGTCTATAAGGTAGAGGAAACGGCCCAACCTGACAAAGGGCCGTGAGGCGTCAACCGTCGTTTCTTTTACAATCTTTTTGCAAGCGGACTCAGGCCCGGTGCTAACAGGCATCAAAAGTAGTTGAAGTATTCGAAGGAGATCGCGCGCCTTGACACTCGACCGCTGGCTGCGAACCGTCCGTAAAATCCAAGTGCTGCTTGGGATTCATTGGAAATTTACAATTCTGTAACCATCCTGTAATAATCAGCGCTGAACCTAGTTAAGAGAACAATCCTATCAGGAGGAGTCACCGCGTGATTCGTCGCATCGCGCTTTTGTGTCTTGCCCTCTCCCTTCCCGCCCTTGCGCAGACCACGTTGAACGGGGCTGGTGCAACATTTCCTTATCCCATGTATTCAAAGTGGTTCAGCAAGTACCACGATGCGCATCCCGATATTCAGTTCAACTACCAATCGATCGGAAGTGGTGGCGGGATTCGCCAAGTCTTAGCCGGGACGGTCGACTTTGGCGCCAGCGATGGTCCCATGACAGACCAGCAGTTGGCTGAAGCCAAAACGAAGATCCTGCACGTACCCACAGTGTTGGGCGCGGTGGTTCCCGCCTACAACGTCTCCGGAGTTAGCGGGGAAATCAAGTTCACTCCCGACGTGCTGGCCGGAATCTTTCTGGGCAAGATCACGAACTGGAATGACAAGGCCATCGCCAGTGCGAATCCGGGCGTCAGCTTCCCGAAGGATGAGCCTATCGTCGTCATTCATCGCTCTGACGGCAGCGGCACGACGTTTATTTTCACTGACTACCTCTCCAAAGTAAGTTCAGATTGGCAAGGCCAGGCTGGCAAGGGGACATCAGTGAAGTGGCCGGTGGGTCTCGGCGGCAAAGGCAATGAGGGTGTGGCTGGCATGATTCGGCAGATGCAAGGTTCGATTGGCTACATCGAATTGATTTACGCCGTCCAGAACAAGATCACCTATGGGACGGTGAAGAACGCTGCCGGGGAGTTTGTGAAAGCCAGTTTGGACAGTGTTACCGCTGCCGCCGCTTCGGTCAAAAGCATGCCTGCGGATTTTCGTGTCTCGATCACCAATGCTCCGGGAAAAGATGCATATCCCATTTCGAGTTTTACCTGGTTGTTGATTCCGGCCCAATCCAAAGACGCTGCGAAGGGCAAGATCATCGCCGATTTCCTGAACTGGATGGTGGATGACGGACAGAAAATGACCGCGGATCTAACCTATGCGCCGTTGCCCGAAAGCGTGGCCAAAAAGGTCAAGGATGAAATAAAGCAAGTACGGTAGTTGAAACCCCGCCTCAACGGTAGAGTTGGATGAACGTTGAATGCGCGAAGACCAGGCTGAAGACCAGGCAGTGAGAAGAGAATCAGGGGCGCCAGCCACATAACTGGCGCTCTTCTTGCAGAACGACATCGTAGTCAGCGATGCCTTATACTGCTTACCATGAAATATTGTTGTGTCTTACTTCTGGCTGTGGTCTCGATTCCCGGTTTGCATGCGGCTGAAAAACCCTACCTGACAGGCAAAATCGTGGATGTTCAACAGAAAAAGACAACTCACATTCTGTATTACCAGGTTGACACTCCGATAACAAAAGACGAGCCCTATTTCGAGGTTTCGGTGCAGGTGAAAGACACGATTTACATCGGAGACTACAGCCCGCGTCACGCTGCGGACACTTTGCCTGAGGAATGGAACGTGCCCCAAGCCGAGGTTCGGCTCAGGTTGGAAAAGCATTACATGTACCTTATGCGTCCATCTGGGACCGAGTTGCAATTTGTGATTACGAAACGTGTAGTCGCGCCAGCGCAGCAGGTTTCAGACTCCCCGTCTCCGAAGAAGTGATACCGCGGTTGTGGCTTGAGCGTCCGCTTGGTTTCGTCATTTCTTAGATTATGGTTCGCACCTCGCTCGATAATCCGGCTTATTACATCAATCGCGAGGCTTCCTGGCTTGCTTTCAACCGGCGTGTGCTCGAGGAAGCACAAGACGATGGCAACCCGATTTTAGAGCGTCTTAAATTTCTATCCATTACTGCCAGCAATCTCGATGAGTTTTTCGAGGTAAGAGTCGCCGGCCTGGTGCAGCAGATTGAAGATGGATATACGGAAGCAGGGCCGGATGGCCTGACTCTGCTGCAAGAGCGCGATGTCGTTTCGCGAGTGACTCACGAGTTTGTGGACGACCAGTATCTATGCTGGAATGAGAAGCTGCGTCCTATGCTGGCGGAGGCTGGCATTCGCGTCCTCGGCTTGCACGAACTGGATGCCAAGGCGCGGGCTTTCGTCGCCGATTACTGCGAACGCGAACTGGACCTGCTGCTCACTCCGGTCACGGTCGACCCGGCGCATCCCTTTCCGCGGGTGATCAACAAGGCGCTGTGCGTGGCGTTTCTGTTGCGCCGCCGGCGGCGTTCGTCGATGACCTACACCGGCGTGGTGACGGTGCCGCGCGCTTTACCGCGGCTGATCCGGTTGCCTTCGGAAGGCACCGATGATTTCATCTTTCTCGCCGATCTCGTGGCCTACCACGCGGCCCGGATGTATCACGGTTACGACATCGTGTCTTCGGCGGCGTTCCGGGTCACTCGTAACAGCAATCTCTATCTCGCAGAGGAAGAATCCCGCAACTTATTGGAGTCGGTGAGGACCGAGTTGCACAACCGGCGCAAGGGCGACGCTGTGAGGTTGGAGATCGAGTCCGAAGCTGATCGGGAAATCATCGAGCGTTTGCGCACCAACTTCGAGCTGGAATCGTGGCAGGTTTTCTCTGTCAACGGACCGGTTAATCTTTCGCGCTTGTTCAATATTTACGAGCAAACGGAGCATCCGGAACTTAAGTTCAAGCCTTTTCTTCCCCGTGAACTTCGCCTCACCGCCAAGTCGCAGGATCTCTTTGAAGAGCTTCGCCGGCACGATGTTCTGCTTCATCATCCGTTCGACTCCTACGACGCCGTAGTTTCGTTTATTGAAGCGGCGGCCGAGGATCCGCGCGTTCTCTCCATGAAGCAGACGCTCTACCGCACCAGCGAACACTCGTTGATTGTTCCTGCGCTCATGTCGGCCGCAGCCAAGAAGGAAGTGACAGCGGTGGTGGAGTTGAAGGCGCGATTTGACGAAGCTTCAAACATCCGCTGGGCGCGCGATCTGGAAGACGCTGGTGTGCAAGTGTTCCACGGCCTGGTCGGGCTGAAAACGCACTGCAAACTGTCGTTGCTGGTTCGCCACGATCCCGACGGAGTGATGCGTCGCTACGCCCACCTTGGCACCGGCAACTACAACACGGCTACGGCTCGCATTTACACGGATATAAGTTTGCTGACAGCTGACCCGGAAATTACGGGCGCGGTTCACGATGTATTCAGTTTTCTGACTGCTTACGCGGAGCATCCGAACTACGGGCCACTCATGGTCGCGCCGCTTAATCTTGCCGAGCATTGCCTGGCGCTCATTGCCCGCGAATCGGAACACGGGCGTCACGGCCGACCGGCTCACATCATCGCCAAGATGAATGCTCTGCAGGATAAAAACATCATCACCGCTTTGTACCGGGCTTCGCAGGCCGGCGTGAAGGTCGATCTCATCGTGCGCGGAATGTGCGCCTTACGCCCGGGAGTGCGGGGCGTGAGTGACAATATCCGGGTGCGCAGTATCGTAGGGCGTTTTCTCGAGCACAGCCGCATTTTTTTCTTTGCCAACGGAGGCGAAGAGGAAGTGTATCTGGGTAGCGCCGACTGGATGCCGCGCAACCTGTACGAACGCGTGGAAGTGATCTTCCCGGTGAAGGATGAGCTATTGCGAGAGCGGGTGCGGCAGGAGATTCTGGAATCCTACCTGGCGGACAATTTGAAATCCCGCTTTCTGCAGAAGGACGGGAGTTACGTTCGCGCCTGGCGGGCGCAGGGCAAACGAAAACCACCGACGGGGCAAGCAGCTTTCAGTGCGCAGGATTTTCTCATTAGCCTGGCGGAAGGCAAGCAGCCGCTGGAAGGAATTCCGGCCGCGCCCAGTCCAAGAACCAGGAGAACCGCAGTTGGAAAGGAGCGGTAACGCGGCATGATCGTCTACTTTCTGCGCCACGCCAATGCAGGTGAGCCGTTGGCCAACCTGAAGAAGGATGAAAAACGCGCTCTCGACAAAGAAGGAATCGAGCAGTGCGGAATGGTGGGACGAACCTTGGCTGCGTTAGATGTCCATGTGGATACAATAATTTCCAGCCCGTTGAAGCGCGCCGCTCAGACCGCCTCCCTCGTGGGCAATGAACTCAGCTACGAGGGCAAGCTGCAACTTGAGGACGGACTAAGGCCCGGCGCTTCCTTCGCGGACTTTCGCAGGCTGCTTGAAAAGTATTCGAAACAAGAAGCCATCATGGTCGTCGGCCACAATCCAAATCTGAGCGAATGTCTGGGACGCAGTATCAGTGAAACCGGATGCGAAGCTGGCACGGAATTGAAAAAAGGAGCCGTGGCGAAAGTTGAGATGGGGCGCAACTCGGCGCAACTGCAGTGGTGTCTGACTCCAAAGGTTCTGCGTTCCATTTATGCCGCCGCGGCCGAGAGCTCACGTCCGAAGACTTCACGGAAATAGCTTTTTTCTTTTTCCACCGCCCATAGTTCCAGATCCAGACTGCTTCGTTGCTTGGTGACCAGAGTCAGTTTCACTTCACCTTCGTGAACCCGCACGCGCGCAGTTCGGATCGCGGCGGTACGGCTAAGATTCAGCGCACGAGCCAACCGCAGGAGAAGCGAGGCCTTGAGTACGCATTCCTGATCGGCACTGGGCAGAGCTTTGATGGGAGCGTCGCTGGGCGCCGGTCGTGACTTCCCAAGGTAGCGCGCAATCGCTGCAATGATTCGTCTCTGCTCCGGCGTGTACCCAAGAATTTCGGAGTGCGAAATGATGTAGTAGGCATGCCGATGCCTGCCGTTGCGATTCACGTAATCGCCGACCTCGTAGAGCATGGCGGCTGCGGAAAGCCACTCCGCATACTCCTGAGGCAAACCGTGGACCGACTTCAGAGCAGCGAACAGGTGCATGGCCGAGGCACGCACATGCAGCGCATGCTTCATATCCACTCGATAATGCGCTACGGCCGCGCGAATCGAATCCCAGCGTTCAGATTCTAGCTGCTTGCCTGACCGGGTGGTGCGATCGTACTCGGCGGCCATCTGTGCCAGCAACCCGTCGCGTAATCCAAGCGGGGAATAGCGGAATCCCTGAAGCTGGCAACGCTCCAGCAGTCCAAGATAAACCGCTGCACCGGGCACAATAATCTCAGCGCGCCGCGGGCCAACTCCGGAAAGTTTTCTGCGCCCTTCGAGAGGCAGTCGCGCCAGCAGCTTGGCGATCCGTCGCATTTGTGTCTTAGAAACCGTGGTGGCGCGCGAGCCTTTGGTTTTGTAGATACCATGGCAAACTGCAGCCAGCGATTCTGCGGTGCCGGATGTCGCAATGACCACTTTCGGGCGCGAGCGTTTGATCCTGTCGGCGGTGCGCTCGATTTCGCGCGATATGAATCCCCGCAACTGCCGCATCTCGGATTTGCGTGGAGGATCGTGGCGGAGAAATTCGTTGGTTAGACGAACCGCTCCAAGCGGCAGGCTGACCGTATTGCGGATGTGCCCGTCGCCGGAAATGGTTAGCTCACAACTTCCTCCGCCCAAGTCGACCATCAGCACCGGCGAGGAATTCACTCGCAGCGTTGAAATCAGGCCTAAGTGGATCAGTCGGGCTTCCTCTAATCCGGAAATAATTTCCACGTCCCAGCCGGTGGTCGAGCGGACCCACTCCAGAAACGCCCTGGCATTGCGGGCATCTCGCAAAGCACTGGTGGCAACGGCCCGGACGGAATCCGCGCCCGCATTCTGTACGGCGCGATGAAACCGCCGCAGCACTTTTACCGTTGTGGCTATAGCCTCGGGAGACAAGAAACTGTTGCGGAATACGGAATCGCCTAATCGCGTGACTTCGCGGTCTTCGAGAATATTGGTGAGCCGGTGACGGGTGAGACGAGCAATCTTTAGCCGAACAGAATTCGATCCGATGTCAACGGCAGCAAAGGTCGGCATGGTGGAAGGGCAACAGTGTACCGCCGAAGAGCGATGGGCACGGAGAAAAAATCAACGGCAAAAAAACTCATCTCAGGCTACTGCGGCGCTGGCTGCGGCAGATCCTGTTGACGGTTTGCGAACTGGAGCGGAAACACTGAGAGCTGACTCCGGTTTCTTGCCAAAAAGGGCGGCTCGGGTTTCCGCAACCGCATCCACGCTTTGGCGAAACTTTGCCTGCGTGACATTTCGCAGCATGGCTACCAGTGCCGAGTCACGAACCCCGCCGAAGAGCGCCTCCGCCTTCTGCGTCAGTTTCAGCCAGTCGTGCCAGTCGCCAATGACGTCCTGCATGTGTTTGAGCTGGTCGACAACCCGTTTAGCCTCCGGGTCGCCGACAGCCAGTTCAGCGATGTAGCGAGCCCGCTTGCCAATAATGCGGTACCGATGCAAGGTCTTTTCGCTGAGGGTGACGTGCTCTCGTCCGAGCTTGGCGAGCTTACTGAGCGTCAACGTCAGTGGTTCCGTATTCTTCGGGATTTCAATCTCGGTGGCGGCACGCTTCAGTCGTTTCCGTACTTCGTTCGCGGCTTCACGATTGAAAGCTTTCGCGAGTTTCTGTTCATGTTTGACGCGCTCCTGCACCAAAGCGCCCACGAACTGTGACTTGTGTCCGTTGCCTTCGGGAATCTTCAAGCTGCGTAATGAAGAGATTTCCACATCCAGGTCCCGCACTCGCCCGGCTTTCTTGCGGAGTCGCGACAACAGCTTGAGCAGTTTCTTGTCGTTCCGATTTAGCTCAGGGAGCACTTCGCTCAGGAGCGCTTCCACTCGACGGCTGTTGGTGCGAAATTTGTGTACGCTTTCCGGAGCTGGATGCATCGTGAGCTTAGTCAGCTCGCGGCCCAGTTTTTGAAAAGCCAAGCGGCTACGTTTTAAGTCAACTGGCATATACGGCACTAGATACCGAGAGAAAGAAAAACTACAAGGGAATCCGGCAAAATGCAATCGAGGAAACTCGACGGATGTCTTCCTCTGGAACCGCAGTCAGGTTACACTCACCCACGGGACAGCGAACAGGTATTTTAACACTGCTGTAACACGGTTCTGCTAGCCTGCCTA
>DATNHO010000143.1:0-13448 GCA_035604895.1 Terriglobales bacterium
CTTGCAATGACCCAATTTGGTGAATGCAGAGTCAATCACAAGAAATGACCCCGGAACTTGGCGAGCGCCGGGGCCGCCGCTGACTAGTCAAGAAAAATGCAATCAGGCCACCACGACCTGACTGCAATCACCATTTACTCAGCGGGAGGGGCGGCCACGGTGAGCTTGTGCGCGGTCGTGCAGCCCAGGGCCTTGCACGATGGCTTGGCCGGCGTAGATGCACGTCGACGCCGGATGCCCGGAGATGACCATCGTCGCATTTTGAGTGGTGGTGGCGAATTGCGCGGTGATCAGGTCATCAGTCGCCTGGTTGGAGAGCTGTGTGCCGCCGTTGCCACTGGCGAACCCGGTCGCACCTCCGTTTATGAACCATAGTGACCCTGTCACTCCTGCCGCTGGAAAGAAAGCTATCCGGGACAGGCTACTGTCACAATCCACCAATACTGCCCCCAGGTTCGGGATAGTCATGAGCGTAGCTTGCCCGCCGTTCGTGGCCACTGTTTGATAGCCAAAGACCATGTTGGTGTTGAGAACAGCGTAGGAGCCCGCCGGCTGGAATGCGCTGGCGGAGGATCCGCCCAGCAGACTGGCGTTCAGGTTTGGTACCTGCGTGGTTGAGGTCACTTGCAAGGGAGCCGTGCCTTGCCCGACAGTCGAGACCAGTTGCGCGGCGCTGACGTTGCCATTCACCGTCTGATTGGCGGTAAAGGTGTTGGCCGCGGCCAACTGGGCAAAGGCGCTCGCAGCCAGACCGCCAAGCTCGCTGGCATCGACGTTGCCCAGTCCCGAGCCGCTTTGCCCCGTGGCGAACGTGATCTGTCCGTTGCTGTCGATCTGAAAGCCGGTCTCCGCAAATTTGCCGCTCCCCTCGGCAAACAGCAGGTTCAGAGAACCGCTGGCGCTGCTGGTGTTGTTGCCTACCGGTTCGGCTTGCCATTGAAACGTCTGCGTCACGGGCGTGCTGGTGCTACTGTTGAAGGCCGAAGCCGCCAGATCCATGGGTTGCGAGTTAAAGCCTGTGTTCGTCGTGGCTGTGCCGGTTGTCGGCAAGCTAAACAAGCCGCGAATGGTTCCTCCGCCCTTCACGTCCAGGGTGGACGCGGGTTTCGTAGTGCCGATGCCCACCTTCGCTTTGGCTCCCGTACCCAACTGGAAAAACACAGAATTCCCCAGCGTGGTGCCGTTCGTCCAAATGGGAATGAAGTCAGTGGTGCCAGAACCCGTAATCGCAGCTGACGGGTCGTCCTGCCCGAGTCCCATGGCACTCGACAAGAACACGAACACGGCAGCGAGACAGAACAGTCGAAACGCGTATATCCGGCCACCCCAGGTAGGTCTTCGCACAAACAGGCTAAACGAATTGTTTTTCATAGATTCTCCTTTTCGATTCATAGAGCACCCGCCCCCTACTTTCTTGCAATTTTCGATAGCGCCTTTGCAGAGATCGCGAACCTTTGGTGTTTGCCTGTCGTCTTCCGTCCTCGCGATCCAAACTCAGCCTCTATCTAGGTAACGCGATGAAACCATGAAAAAAGGTCCACATTTCTTTGGCTTAGGCCGGCGACGGTTCTGGTTTCGGACGCCTGCAAGCTCCAAATGGCCGAAAACAAAGGTGTAATCTTGGTTGGTTAAGCACGCGACTGGGTATATACTTCTGGACCGTAGAGATCGCGATTCTTCGAGTGGATTGGAGACGTTCGCGAGCTCATGCCGGACCCTCCCTCGCTTTTATCTTTTTCTATATTTCTAAGTTCGAGCTGTCGCGACTGTCGTGTCCCGTTGCACACTCCGGTGGTTCCGTCATCACGTTCGAGATTCTGATGGATGCGCCCACAGATATAGCCACCCTCCTGGGTGAACTCGATGTCGGCAGTGATAAGGCAGCAGCCGAATTGGTGGTTCTGCTCTACTCGGAACTGCACCGGCTGGCTTCTGGCTACTTGCGGCGGGAACGCAGTGATCACACTTTACAAACGACTGCCTTGGTGCATGAGGCCTATCTTCGCTTAGCCGATCAGAGAGAAGTTCGCTGGAAAAACAAGGAGCAGTTCCTGGGCGTCGCAGCACAACTGATGCGCCGCATCTTGGTTGACTACAGCCGCGGCCACGGCGCCAAGAAACGCGGCAGAGGCTTTGAGAGAGTTTTCCTGGAAGAAGCAGCGGAGGTTCCCAAAGGGAAGGCAACCGACGTCATCGCATTGGATGAAGCTCTCACCCGACTGGCCGAATTCGATCCCCAGCAAGCCCAACTTGTAGAGTTGCGTTTTTTTGGTGGTTTAGGCATTGATGAGTCGGCTGGAGTTCTGGGAGTTTCCCGGACCACCCTTAAGCGAAACTGGAACGTGGCAAAGGCGTGGCTTGCGCGTGAGCTACGCAAAGGCGACCAGAAAAATGCCTGAAAAGTGGGACCAGGTTAAGGAACTGTTCACCTTGGCCCTGGAACGAGATCCCGAGGAGCGAAGTGGCTTCTTGCGCCAAGCCTGCGGCGACGACGATTCGCTGCGCACTGAAATAGAGTCGCTGCTGTCGAGCTTCGATGGCACTGCCACCTTTCTCGAGGATTGTGCGGCCGCTGATCTGCTGTCTGCACAATCGCGCGCGAGCACGGGTAAAAGAATTGGGGCCTACCGCATCCTCCGCGAGCTTGGCCAGGGCGGCATGGCGGTAGTTTATTTGGGCGAGCGCGCCGACCAGAGTTATCGCAAGCAAGTTGCGATAAAAATGGTCAGGGCGGGAATCGACACCGAACAAGTCCTTCACCGTTTTCGAAATGAGCGCCAGACACTCGCGGCCCTGGATCATCCCAACATCGTGAAACTCCTCGACGGGGGCAGCAGCGAAGATGGTTCCCCGTATCTGGTAATGGAGCATGTGGAGGGCCTGCCCATCGACCAGTATTGCGATCTTAACAAGCTCTCCATTGACGGCCGTCTGCGGCTTTTTCGCGAGGTCTGCTCCGCGGCACAGTATGCGCATGAAAAGTTGGTGATTCATCGCGACCTCAAGCCTGCAAACATCCTGATCGCAAAAGGCGGTGTGCCAAGACTCCTGGACTTTGGCATCGCCAAGCTGCTGAACCCCGAGTGCTTCCAAACTCCACTGGTCACTCGAACAGACTGGCGTCCAATGACGCCAGAATACGCGAGCCCGGAGCAGATCCGCGGTCACGCGGTCACAGCCGCAACCGATGTCTATTCGTTGGGAGTGTTGCTCTTTGAGTTGCTGACTGGCCATCGGCCGTTTCACTCTGCGGGCCAGTCTCTGTTGGAAATGGAGCGGTTGGTTTGCGAAACGGAGCCCGAGAAGCCGAGCGCAGTTGTCAACAAACAAGAAGAAAAGGTATCTCGCGATGGTGAGGCACGAAATGCAATTACTCCGCGGTCGGTGAGCAACCAGCGTGGCGGATTGCAACCAGCTGAACTACAAAGGCGCCTGCGCGGTGATCTCGACACCATAATAATGAAGGCACTGCGCAAGGAGCCCGAACGCCGGTATGGGTCTGTCGAAGAGTTCTCGCAGGACATCGAGCGCTGTCTGACGGGCATGCCCGTCCTGGCCCGCAAATCCACCATCGCATATCGTAGCGGGAGATTCCTGCGCCGGCATAAGGAATCATTGGCCGCAGCTCTGGTGGTTCTTGGCATCGTGGCGGGCATTGCGAGCTGGCAAGTGCAAAGGCTCTCACGCCAAAATGCCACCGGGTCGCAAGCCAAGAACGCTCAAGGCCAGGGGAGGCGATCGGTGGCCATCTTGGGCTTCAAGAATCTGTCGGATCGTCCGGACACGAAGTGGGTGTCAACTGCTTTGTCCGAGATGCTGACGACGGAACTTGCGGCCGGTGAAAAGTTGCGGACCGTACCCGGAGAAACGGTTGCGCGAATGAAAACCGACCTCAGCCTTCCCGACTCGGAAAATCTCGCTCCCGAAGCGCTGGGGCCGGTCCGGAAGAATCTGGGCAGCGACTTCGTCGTAGTTGGTTCCTATTTCGACTTGGGAAAAGATTCCGCAGGCCAACTCCGGCTCGATCTTCGTCTCCAGGACACGACAAATGGACAGACTATCGCCGCGGTTTCGGAAACTAGTAGCGAGGCGCAGTTGCTCGATCTCGTCTCTCGTGTCGGAAGAAAGTTGCGAGAGGACTTGGGAGTTGCGGACGTTTCCCAGGTCGAATCGGTGGGAATTCGGGCAGCAATACCTTCCAATCCGGAGGCGATGCGGCTCTACTCCGAAGGTTTGGCGAAGCTGCGCACTTTTGACGCACTCGCCGCACGGGACCTGTTGACGAGCGCCGTGAGCTCGGATCCTGCGTACCCTCTGGCTCACGCGGAACTGGCGAAAGCATGGATGGCCCTCGGTTACAACTCAAACGCGATTCAGGAAGCCAAGAAAGCTCTGGAACTCTCCGGCAAGCTCTCACCTGAAGATCATTCCTCTGTAGAAGCACGCTACTACGAGGTCAATAAGGATTGGGACAAGGCGATTGAGGTGTATCGAGCGCTATCCAACTCCTTTCCCGATAGCGTCGAATATAGCCTTTCTCTCGCCAATGCTCAGATCGCCGGGGAACGGGGGAGCGACGCCTTGAAATCGATCGCGAGGCTGCGAGGGTTGTCGGCGGAAGTGAAAGAGGATCCCCGCATCGATTTGGCTGAAGCGGAGGCTGACGCTTCTCTATCTGACAATAAGGGAGCGGTGGCTGCGGCGGACTTGGCAATCCAAAAAGCCGGTGCATCAGGAGCAAAACTCCTGCTGGCTCGGGCGAAAACATTTCAATGCCGGTCCCTGGCTAATCTTGGGCAATTCAAGCGCGCAACCGCCGATGGCGAAGAGAGTCGGCAGATTTTCCACGAAGCCGGTGACTTCGCTGGTGAATCTGGGGCACTGCATGCTATGGCCGAAGTGCCGATCGACCAAGGCGATTTGGAAACAGCAAAAACTCTGTATGAACAAGCGCTTAAGCTGGCACGACAAACTGGCGATAAGAAAGCCACAGCCCGGGAACTTGGAAACATCGGTGTGATTTACGCCCAGGAAGGAGACTTCTCAACTGGACTGAAATTCTACAGGGAAGCCCTTGAAGCTTTCCGGGATATCGGTGACAAGCACGGAATGTCCGTAGTCACAGGCAATACCGGCGACATCCTTCATGCCGAGGGACGGCTGGGAGATGCTTTTGCGGAATACAAGGACGCGCTTGTATTGGCGCGCGAGATTGGACATAGGAGTTCAGAGGCCATTGACATTAAGCTCATGGGAGATGTTCTAGCGGACCAGGGTGACCTTAAAGGCGCGATGCAGATGTACCAGCAGGCCATCGGCATACAGCGCGAAATTGGCGACAAGAGGTATTACGCCGACTCTCTCATGTCGATGGGGAGATTGCGGCGGCAGAGGGGAGACGGCGACGGGGCCAGGAAAAACTACGAAGAGGCCCTTGCCCTGCACCAGCAATCAGGAGAAAAAGGCTTATCGGCCGAGGCGCAAGTGGCTCTGGGAGAATTTGATTGCGACTCTGGTCAAGCCTCTCAAGCCGAGACTCTCGCACGGGCGGCCATACAAGAATTTCGAGCGGAACGCGAAACAGACCCCGAAATTCAGTCTGAAGTGTTGCTGTCGAGATCGCTTCTGCAACAGGGGAAGGTCGAAAATGCCCAACAAGCGATCGCAAGAGCGCTCGCGCTTTCCAAAAAGAGCAGCGATGTTACTATCCGCCTCCCACTCGCGATCCAAAGCGCCTATGTGCAATCCGCGGCAAAAGAACTGCCTGATGCACTGCGACTTGCTCGAAATGTGCTGGTGGAAGCCCATAAGTTGGGCTTTGTTCGAATCGAGTTAGAAGCCTCTCTTGCCATCGCAGAAATTGAACTGCAAGGAACGAATCCTGCCCAGGGTCGCAAACGGCTCGAGGAAACGGAAACAACTGCACGTTCAAAAGGTTTCGAGCTGATCGCACGAAAGGCAAGTGTTGCACAACATGTAACGAACCGAACCTGACTTCGAGGACCTCATAAGAGCGGCTGCGTCGCGATAGATGAGAATGTCAACCGGTCGACCCTCCATCATCAATTCCCGTGCGTTGACGGCGATGAGCCCACTTCAACACCAGAAGCAGCTTCGATTAGTTGCAGCCCGAGAATGAATGCTCGTTGAAGGACTCGAGGCCGCGAGGGCGGCGTTCGAAGTCGGCTATGAGAGTGCGAGTCAGTTCAACCGAGAGTACAAGCGCTTCTTCTGTCAACCGCCGATGCGGGACATCAAAGTGCGTCGGATCGCCGGCTCTGCAATGATCAGTGACTAACAACCGCGCAAATCATTCTGTCCGGATGGTCGGCCAACCGGAAGCTATCCAGAAACGGGCTTGGAGGAGATCAATAGCGATGTCCCCCAAACCGACCTGGGGGCCACAGTCTCAGACCGCGTCCCTGGCCTGGCCGTTCAAGAGCAGACCGCCACTGCCAGTAGCTCCCTATTTGCCGGCCACACTTTCAATATTCATCTAATAAGATCATCTATTCGTCGAGTAGTGGAGAGCCGTGAAGTATGATCTTGAACGGGCGTTCCGGCTGGTGACGACGAAAGACAACTGTCGTTACGATGCGGTACATGCAAGCGTGTTTGACCAGCCCGAGTATGCGCGATTCGTGGCTCTCGAACCGGCGGTGCTCGCCTTCGAACGTTTCGAGAATGAATGCGTCAAAATCGCCGAAGTGATCATAGATGATTGCGTCGATCTTTCCGCAAAACGATGGATGATGATCTTCGCCGGGGCCACAGGGTTGCGGCGGGTGACCGGGCTCGTGACACGGAGGATGGCCGGGGTGTCCCGGATGACACGGGCGTCCGGGATAGCCGGGCAGACCAGGCACACCGTTGCCGAGGGGCGAGGGCAGGATCTGTCCAGGATTGCCGCCGAAGGAGGCGACTCGGCCGCCGATGATTTCGAGATAGCGCTGAAACACGGGATACCATCGGGCCGTGGTTGGGATGGCTTCGCCGATCCACTTGAGGACCGAAAGATTCCGTTCTTCGGGGAGTAGCAAAAGATCCTTCTGGCCCACCGGGATGGATATCTGGAACGCGCCGATTACTTTTCTCCATTCCAAGTAGCTTGGGAGCGAGGCTTCCGTCTTCACGTGCTGCGCGCCTTTGCGGTTGGGCAGCGGAGCTTTCAACTGTCGGTCGCCCTTGCCGAACGCGTTCGTCACCTGCCGCACGACGACGTTGTGAGTTTGGCCGCGGCGCATGGCGTCCGGAAGCGTAATGTACATGCATCCGGCATAGTTCGAACCCGAGCCGGGCGGAATCGGTACATACGTCACGCCACCGGTGCTTGTCTGGATGGTGTGGTCATCCACACGCTTGAGGCGGTGGTACGTGTACGCCCGCGATGCAAGAGCCAGGATCTCATCGGAAGTGACGGCCCCGAGATAGATGTTGGCGACGCTACCGGGAGGAATGGTGTTCCAGTCGATCATTAGTTCGTCCGGTTTTTGACCAATCGGCAGGTTGAGGGCGCTGGGCCGGATCTCGAAGTTCGTCACTGCCTGTGCGGAGCCGACGGCCGCCCAAGCGAGGTTGCGCTGTGCAAGCTTGTCCCAATTGGAGGGGTCGGTACCGGTGGGAATGGGTGCCGGGTCAAACGCAACTTCCGCGATGAGGCATTGATGGAGGTTGCGCATGATGGCCTGCCCGATCGTCATAGGCGGGTTGCTGGGATCGTTGAATGGACCATCAACCGCGCCGGTGGCTTTCAACGGCAGGACATTGTTGGGTGTCATGGTACCGGGCTTGAACGGCTGGTTGATGTCGAGCCAGCAGCCGAAGAAAGTATCGACTTCCGTTCCGCCGGCGTTCGCGACGATGTTCTGAATGTTGCCGAGCAGGTTGCCCATGCCGTCGGTTTTGGAGTCGATCTGCTGGTTCATGGACACACTGGTGGTATCGACGCGGGGCAGCGCGAAACAGGGAATCGTGACATACTCCTCGGCGATGATGCCGGCCAGCGAAATAGGCTGACCTTGTGGGTTGCTCGCGGCGCGGCGGTACTGTTCGCCAGGCGGGAAGTCGTAGATGCCGGTAGTTTGCTGCGCAGCGAAGAGACGGAAGAAAACGCGCACGGTGGTGGCGCCGATCAGGCCTATGTAGCGGACGCGCGCGAGCGCGAAGTTAAACACCGGGACCATGTGTTCGTCCGTGGAAGTGAGGTAGAGAGCCGAGCCTTCCTCGTCCGGTGAGAGGACCGTGGGGTCGTTGAAACTCTGACCTCCTGCACTGCCGCCGCCTTTGGTCAGTTGAAACGCTACCTGCTGAATGAAATTGTTGGCGGTGGTGGCGTCGCCCATCGGCTGACCGAATTTCATCTCCCCATCTCGCATCGGGAACACGCGCAGATCGACACTGAGCCACGGCGGGTCGCCGTGGAGCATGTACGGGTCGGGCTGTTTAATCAGTTCGATCTGGCCGGAGGCGGAGACGCCGGAAACCGTGATATGGAGTGTCAGGAGTTTGGTGGTGCCAGCGAAGCTGAACGCGGGGTCGCTTGAGTCGGTACCGAAATCGAGGTTATACAGGAAGGTGAAGCGCTGCGGCTGCGGGCCATATGAGCCGCTGGCGGATGAGTTCCCGGTACACTTAACCGTCATGCCCCCAATCGGTGACGCAACGTTTAGCGTGGAAGCGGGACTCGTGGCGCCGATTTGTGCAGCCGTGAAGCCATCGACCACGACACGGAATGCGTCCGTAATGATGGCACTCGGACCCATGCTCTTTCGGAGCGCGTCGACTTCGTCCTGTCCGACGGTGCTCTGATCAATAATGAACTCGACACCTTTTTCAGGCAGGATTGCAGTGAACAGCTCCTGGATACCGGTGCGGGTATCGGTCCAGAGCGGATAGAAACCAAGGTTGCTGGCGTCGAGACCGAAGTAGTCGCCGATGAACGTGGTGCCGGGGTAACCTTCGGCCAACGGTGCGTCAATGGTCGGGTTCCACGGGTTGTCGGTGACAATGAAGTAGTTAAACGAAGCGCCGTGATCGAACGATTGGGCGATTATGACGTCGATCAGGTAATTTGACGGCTTCGGGCCAAATTCGTAGAAGGTGCAGGCGACCACGCCATTGGGATCGCAGACGATCTGGGGATGAAAGTGCTGAAAGTTCGAAGGAATGGATTTCGTAAGCAGCGGCTGCCCGGAAGAACCGGTGGTCCAGGTAGCGCCCGCATCGATGGAATGAGCGAAATAGATACGCGACGCTCCTTCGCGAAAGTCGGCCCAGGCGACGAAGACTTCCGGCCCACGCGAGCAGGCCGTGGGATCTGTCAATACCCGGAAGTTGCCGTTGGGCGCGAAGATGGGGAATCCCTCGTCGCCATTGGGCAGTGCGCCCGCAAGATTTGTAATTCCAGTAGCGGGCGGAGTACCGGAAGGTGCGAAGGTGTCACCACCGTCGCTGGAGACGAGCATTTGAATTTCGCTGCCGGCAACCGATACGACATACACGAAGCCGTCGGCCGAAACATCGATTTCCGGGTAGAAGGAGCCGGTGGCGATAAGCGAGCCGGCGGCCGCGCCGCCTGCTCCGACCCACGTTGCTCCATTATCGGTTGATTTCGCAAAGGCCAAACCGGTAGGTGAATCGGTCTTGTCCCAAACCGCGTAGACGTTGCCATGAAACGGGCTGGATGGATTCGTGTCTCCAGCGGCCCACTGCTTGTCGGCGCCGGTGGTTCCGGATATAGCAGAGGGCGCGCCCCAGGTTTTGCCGCCGTCGGTGGACTTGTAAATAAAGATCCCGGCGGTCGTTTGCCACCGGGGTAGCCCAGCGCCGATATCACCGCCGAGACCAACCAGATACACGTTGCCGATATCGTCCCAAGCAAGTGTGGGATCGGTCATGGCGCCGAACCCTGGCATCGAAAAGGCTCCGGAATCTTTCCACGTCTGGCCGCCATCTTCGGAATACTCTGTTGCCAGTGTGAAGTTGTAATTGCTGATGTCGGCAAACTTCTTAGACGAGGCTACGATTTGGAGCGGGTTGTTGGGATTGACTGCAATGTTGGATTCGCTGCGAGCGTTTTGAATGCTTGAGTCATGTGTGACTTGGATATTTGCCATGGCGAGAGTCCTTTCAGGCGGTGAGCCATTTACGCCAGTTACGCCGCGCCCGGGCGGCACATAGCGCCGCGCTAGCGGCGCAAGCAAGAACCATGTTCCGTTCGATGGAACCCGAGTGGAGATCAAGATCGATAGGAAGCACTCGCTCGATCCAATCCGGGCACAATCCGGTCACAACCGTCAGACTGGCCGCAACAGCGGCAAGCACGGTTTCAATCCAAAAGATCGAACGAACATACTTTTGATCGAACTTCCCACTTTCCACCGGATCTCCAGGCGATTCAGCGGAAACCTCTAACTCCTCTGGAGCGCGATTAGGCACCGGGGCCAAGTCATAGCGAGTTTGAACTAGAAGTTTCTTACAGGTACCGGTCATGATCTACCTCCTCTTCAACCAGGAAAAGCGTCGATGCCTATCTGTTTTGTCAGACATGGAATCCTTACATCAGCATGCAAGGTCGTAACTTTCAGGCCCGCATCACAAGATGTCCTTGTGGAGATAGTGTTGCTCATTGTCGGATCGTTACAAGCAATTCTTGTTGCTTGCGGGAGGGGCTTATTTTCGAGGGTTCCACTGACAAGACGCGAATGCCAGGCTAGCGCCTTCACTGTATTTTGTGAAGTAATCTGCGCAATCCACCCCAGAGACTACATAGATGTGTGGTTTGGAAACCGGGCAATCTGGCTCTCTAGGTCCACAAACGGGCTTCGGGGAAATGTGTAAGACCGCTCAGCCTGCGGAGCCAGTCGTGGCGGCCCTCGCCCAGCAGCTTCGCTTTTCGCGGGGTAGCGGTCGTTTGACAATTGCTTGCAGCTGGGCCCGCGAGGCCCCAAATTGTTTTCTTTTTAGAAAAACCGCCGAGCTTCGGGGAGGAAGGTTGGTAGGCGCGGCAGGAATTGAACCTGCAACCCTCGGATTAGAAATCCGATGCTCTATCCGTTTGAGCTACGCGCCCCTAGAACTTTTGGTGTTCCACGAACCTGCTTTTTCACTAATTTTTCACTTAGTCAGCTCTTGGCCCTGGATCACTTCCACGCGCTGCACGCACACCTAGTTCTCGCTCCGCGTGTGGAAAGTATATCAACAAGTGTGCGGACAACGGCACTAGGGCGTACCTCGCTGTTCCTGGTTTGATCTCTCGCTCGGCGGCATTCGGGAATGATCCGGATGGTCACGATTTGGGCGGCGAGATCGTACGAAAGTCGGGACTAGCGTAACAAGTAACGAGGGGAGCACGCGACCGTGCCGAGAAGTTTGTTCCACTGCCGACGACCGTAACCGGCGAGGCAAGGTGCAACCAGATCATTGAAATTTTAAAACCCGATCCCGCTGCGCTTACAATTCTGAGGCACTCTGCCCGCGACACAAGCGACCGTTCCCATCGGTTTTGGTCCATACCCATTGCCGTCTTCCCGAGCCGGCTACGGCGCTCCGAACCTCTCCATAAGATGCCAGCCGACCCAGGATTGAGGACACGGACGCAATCGGATTTTTCTGGCGTTGTATCAACGTAACATCTGCCGCTCTTATGCCTTCGACCAATTCATGAGCCGTCAGCGGTTCAGATGACTTGGCCAGTACAGAACGACAGATCTGGGTCAAGCTATTTCCTCGGTGTCGACGGGGTGGCTTCACTAAGTCGAGATGTTCTTCGCTTACGCCATCAGGGCCAAATATTTCGACCAGACCAGCGATGGTCTGCCGGAGAACGGTTATGCGCTTGATGATTGCCTCACGTTCTCGCATCAGGCCGCGCAATTGGCTTTGTGCCAAGTTGATTACTCGTCGAGCTCCAGTGATGTTCGGAGGCATGGTCGCCTTATGATCGAACTGCTCTGCGCTTGGTGAGATGTTTTGCTCAGACGGGATAAGTTCCATGGGAAGAACAGGCGCTGGCATATCAGTCTTCGCAGAATCCATAAGTGAAAAGAACAGGCGGTCTTGAGTTCCAAGACCGCCCGCAAGGGAAAAGCACAACCTAGAAGTTCAACTTCGCAGTCAACTGGATCAAGCGCGGGGCAGCGTCGCCGCCGAGGAATGAACCCAGAATGCTGGTTGGAGTATTGACCATCCGCAAGATCTGGCCGAACTGGCCCGAGCTGTTGGAAATATCACGCACCGGCTGATCGAAGTTCGGGTGGTTCAGAATGTTGAAGAACTGAACGCCCAGCCCGAGTTTTCCGCTCTCCCAATGCGGGATCGAAGTGTACTTCATCACGGTGAAATCTGTGTCGAAGTAGTTAGGACCAGAGAACTGGTTGCGGGCCTGGTTGCCGAAACCAAAGATGGGAGCATTGGTGGTCGCGGAAGACGGCAGAATAATGGGCGAAAAGTCGGCTGAGTTCAAACATGGAGTTTTCGCGCCGCCGTTCGTGGCAGACGCGGCTCCAACACCGC
Organism: Terriglobales bacterium; assembly: GCA_035604895.1. Lineage (GTDB taxonomy): Bacteria > Acidobacteriota > Terriglobia > Terriglobales > Acidobacteriaceae > JABDBE01. The sequence goes on from DATNHO010000143.1 coordinate 12,514, forward strand.
AGCCTCCTTGAGCCGCACCGTTGTAGCCGGCGAACATCGTCTGGTTTCCGCCGTAGCCGAATCCGGCCAGCACGTTGCTTACTGCCGCACTGTCGGTGACCGTGTAGGGCAAGCCGCTGCGAGCAAATGCAGTGCCGGAGAGTTGCCAGCCTTGCATCAGTGGTCTCGGTCCGAAGCGGAAAGGCACTTCGTACACATAGCTCAGGCTGAAGTACTTCCGAGTATCGTAGTCAGCGTTGCCATACATCGAGCGGATGTTATTGGGTTCGATGGGATTGAATACGCTGGTGTTGGTTCCGAAGTTGAAGGGGTTGAAGCCGCCGTTGGAGATTTCGTCCATGGCGTGGCTCCAGGTGAAGTTGCCCTGCAACTGCAGACCGTGGTTGAAGCGATGCTGCACCGTTGCGGTCAACCCGTTGTAGTTGGAAACTCCGATGGACTGGATCTGATTCACGGAATTGAACCGTGGATCTGGCGCCAGAGCCGGAAGTCCAACGAAACCTGTCGGGCACTCCGAGACCGGGCAGTAGCCGTTGACAGCTTCGTTTTGCACGGTTTCATGGTAGCCATGGTTGCCAACGTAGTTGAGGGTGATTGACGTGTTGGCGCCGATGCCTTGCTGCAACTGAAGGTTCCACTCCGCATACATCGGGTCTTTAACGGTGTTGGCGCTATTGACGTTAGGGAGCGTGCCCGCAGGAAGTTGAGCGACCGTTCCTCCGTTCGCGAACACGCTGGTGAACAGCGCGTTGGTAGCGGCCATCGAGGTGAAGACGCTGCCGGGAACATTGGGCGCCAGAGCTCCAGCGGAATTAATTGTGAAACTATTGTAGCCTGGGGGGTTCGTCGCGAGATTGTCCGACACTTGTCCGGGGAAAGTATCGGCGAACAGCCCGATGCCGCCGCGGACCACTGTGTTCTTCAATCCGAACGGT
>DATNHO010000144.1:0-17470 GCA_035604895.1 Terriglobales bacterium
GCAGCAGCTGCCGAGCTTCGCTCGGTTGGACAGCCGGGGGCGGCTGTCCCCACGTGTTCATCGAGGAGTTTGCGGAACAGGCGATCTACGTGTACGTCGCGCTTGCCGCGCTCACCTGTTTCTGTGTCGAACTCAAGATTAGAATAACTGCCGGCGATCTCCTGGATGTGTTCCAGCGCTGACGCAGCAAGCGGAGCACGGCCTAGATTGGTGTGCAGAATAACTCCGGTGGCATTGATGACGGAGCGCAGCGAATGTTGCAGAGCTTGTCTCACCCGCAGCGTCACTGCGTTTTCGAGTCCCGAAAGCGCAAGATCGACGCCGTTCCCATCGAGGCATCCGGCAGCGATTTCCTGCCGCAGGGTTGCGAGCACGGCGCGGGCAGCGTCGGTGACCGCGGCTTGTCCTTCTTTTGAAGCGAGTGCGACCAGCTCTGGGTTGCGCTGGAGCTCGTCTACAGACGGGAGTTTGCGGTACAGGCCGGCGCTCGAGTCGATTTTCACCGGCATTGATTATCCCACTGGCAGTGGCGTACGACCAAGAGCCTGGCTTGCTCGCCTCTCGCGGCATCCGCATCTACGTGATTTCGGCGTGCGACGGGCGAGGACGCCCGTCCTCCAATGTCACAGCTAGCCTACTTCCACCAGGCCGTAGCTCTTGTGCCAGCGAGTGCGCATGTGGCGCAGGGCTGCGTCGATCTCTGCTTGAGTGATTTCTGAGTTCGGTCCCGCCAAGACCGTAGCGGCTTCGCGCTTTGCGGCTTCGAGCAACTGACGATCACGGATCAGATTGGCCACCTGGAAACTGGGCATGCCGGCCTGGCGCGTGCCAAAGAATTCACCCGGGCCACGAAGTTCCAAGTCGAGTTCGGCAATTTGGAATCCGTCGCTGGTGCGTACCATTGCGTCGAGGCGGCGCTCTCCGTCTTCTGAAACTTTACCGCCAGTCATTAGCACGCAGTAAGACTTGGCGGCGCCGCGGCCGATGCGCCCGCGCAGCTGATGAAGCTGGGCCAACCCAAAGCGCTCGGCGTGTTCGATGACCATCATGGTCGCGTTGGCGACGTCAACGCCCACTTCGATCACCGTCGTGGCTACGAGGATGTCTATCTCTCCCTTCTGGAACACGCGCATGACCTGCTCTTTCAAGTCGGGCTCCATGCGACCATGCAGCACGCCGACACGCAGGTCCGGGAAGATTTTCTGGCTCAATTCTTTGTACATCTTCATGGCTGCTTTCAGTTCCGTCTCTTCGCTTTCCTCAATCACCGGGTAGACGACATAGGTTTGGTGTCCGGCGACGACTTGTTTGCGCACGAAATCCCAGACTTCGGGCGAGCGCTCGTCGGATACGCAGCGGGTGATAATCGGGGTACGTCCGGGCGGCATTTCGTCGATCACGCTGACGTCAAGGTCGCCGTAGAGAGTAAGCGCAAGGGTACGTGGGATGGGGGTTGCGGTCATAACTAGAACGTCCGGCTCCGGAGAGGCTGGCGAGCTTTGCTCGGCGGTCCCAGGCGAGGCGCCCGTCAGTACACGATCATCTTTTGATTTCTTCATCAGCTTGAAGCGCTGCAGGACTCCGAAGCGGTGTTGCTCGTCTACGATCACCATGCCCAGCTTGTCGAACTCGACTTTTTGCTCGATCAGGGCGTGCGTCCCGATCACGAGTTGGGCATTGCCTTGCGCGATGTGACGGCGGGTCTGGCGCTTGCGATCGTCTTCCATGGAGCCGGTCAAGAGAACGACGCGATAGCCTGCGCTCTCGAGAATACGGCGGGCAGAGAAATAATGCTGTTGCGCGAGGATTTCGGTTGGCGCCATCAGTGCAACCTGATATCCGTTCTCCATTGCGATAATGGCGGCTTCGAAGGCAACGATGGTTTTGCCCGAGCCTACGTCGCCCTGCAATAAGCGGCGCATGGGAAACGGCTTTTCCATGTCGGAAGCGATTTCCTTCAGCACCCGCTTCTGTGCGCCGGTGGGATGGAAAGGGAGAATCTTCTTAATCGCGGCGCGGGCACGATCATTCAACTGGAATGCAACCCCGGTTTGCGCCTTCTGCTCGCGGCGTTTCAGCTCGAGTCCCAGCTCAACAAAAAACAGCTCTTCAAAAATGAGGCGGACGTGAGCTGGGGTACAGGAAGATTGCAGGTCCTCGATACTTTCGCCTGGATCGGGCCAGTGAACCTTCTGCAATGCTTCCCGGGGGGAAATGAGATTCAGATGCCTGCGAACCACCGGCGGAATGGGGTCAGGCAGATCTGGCGTGAGATTTTCCAGCGCCGTGTGGATGACGCGACGAAACCAGCGCGAACTCAGCCGACCTTGTCCCGTGGATTCGTAGATCGGCACGATGCGGCCGATTTCGAGCGAAGCTGCCAGCTTCTGCTCGGCGGAATCAGAAACGCCGTCCGCTTCCCCGATGATCTCGAACTGAGGCTGTGTAAGCTGAAGTTCGCCGCCTCGGTAGTCCTCCTCGACCTTGCCGTATAGCGCGACGATCTGGCCGGGCTTGAACTTGTCCCGAAGATAAGTGGCATTGAACCAGATACATTTCAGTCGCGTCCTGCCCTGACCGGCGGTCATCTGAAAGATGGGCATGCGCCGGGTACGAAATAGGCCCGACGTGCGCACTTCGGCAATCACGGTGGCCATTTCCCCGGCACGAAGTTCGGCAATGCCCCTGGGATTCAGCCGGTCTTCGTAGCGAAACGGAAGATAATGCAGCAGATCGTCAAGGGTCTGGATGTCCTTGGCCGCCAGCAACTCGGCAAGCTTCGGGCCAATTCCCTTAACGTACTGTACGGAGGTACTCGGTTGCAGCATCTGATGGGATGTTAGCAGCTAGGCATCCCGCTGCTAAACTCTGCGAGAAGCGACCGAACTACGATCGGGCAAATGTCCAAGGCAGCAGCCAATTTCATGCACGCGTTAATTGCCGTTCTCGCGGGGAACGCAGCCTACTTCTTGCTGATGAGGCACCTGCCGTCCCAGGCGCGCCATGTGCCCTTTCACATCGACCTTGGGATGGTGCTGGACCTCTGGCTCTGCCTGGTGGCGTTCGGAGCCATCAAGACGGTAGCTGGCCGGAGGCGCCGGTCCAGCCAGCCAAAAGGCTAAACCCGATTTGTCCTGATCCGCGCAGTTTTCTGGACTTCGGACAAAGGTGTCTGAGACTTTCATCCAAAAACAGGTTACTTTCGGAACCTCCGTGACCGGGCGTCCGGCAGCTAGAATCTGCCCAGTACTATGCAGAAGATTTCCATGCTGTATGACGCGAGTCAGGCGGTGCTCTCCACCTTTGAGCTGGATGAAGTGCTGCAGCAAATCCTGACCATCGCACGCGATTATTTTCATCTGCAGAACGTTGCCATCCTTTTGCTCGACAAAAACGAGCTTTACGTGCGCTGCCAGGTGGGCTGGGACGCTGGTCATGACGAAGTCCGTTTACCGATAGGAACAGGAATTACAGGTGCGGCTGCTCACCAGAAACGCCCCATCTACGCTGCCGACGTTACCAAGGATGCTCGCTACATCCTCTCGGCAAAGAACACACGCTCCGAGCTGGCGGTACCACTCATGGTGCGTGATCACGTGGTGGGCGTGCTGGACTGCCAGAGCGAAAATCTCAACCACTTCGATTCCGAAACTATTGATCTGCTGACGTTATTTTCCACCCAGGCGTCGATGGCCTTGCAGAATGCCCGGCTGTATTCACTGGAGCGGCATCGTGCTTCGCAATTGGAAGCGATCAACGCCATCGCTCAGCAGATGACGGCCGTATTGGATTTGAAAGAATTGCTCTCCAAAGTATGCTTGCTCATCCAGCAGGCGTTCGAGGTCTGTCAGGTATCGGTGCTGTTGAAGGATGAGGAAGATCTGGTTTTGCGCGCCAGCCACGGAAAACTTACGGGTCGCGTTTCGGAGGGAGGACGCTTGCCGGCGGGCGAGGGACTGTGGCAACGGGCTCTCGCCGCGGGAAAACCTCTTATCGAAAATGATGCCAAGGCCGTCCTCGACCCTGGCTTGTGTGTGGAAACCGGCTCAAGCATGTGCATACCCTTGGTCTCCTTCGGACAAACTCTGGGTGTTCTCGTGTTGGATACAACTCGGGCCAGAGCCTTTAACGTGAACGATACCCAGCCGCTGGAATCAGTTGCAGACATCTGTGCGACTGCGATACAGAATGCTCATTATGTTGAGCGCGTTAAGCAGTTGGCCTACTTGGATGGCTTAACCGGGATTTTCAATCGCAGGTTTTTCGAATTGCGCATCGCGGAGGAAATTGAGCGGGCCCAGCGGTTCGGCACCGGCATGGCCGTGGTCATGGTCGACATCGATCAATTCAAACGCCTCAACGATGAATTCGGACATCTCCTCGGGGATGAAGTGCTACGGCAAGTCTCTTCGATTTTTCACCAGCAAATACGGAAGATCGATGTTCTGTGCCGCTACGGTGGGGAGGAATTTGCAATTCTGCTCTCGCAGACAAACGCGGTCCATGCTTTGGGAGTTGCGGAGAAGCTGCGCAAGACAGTGGAAGCCTGGCAGTTCCCCGGCGTACCCCGGCCGGTCACGATCAGCGCTGGAACGGCGAACTATTCCGAGCACGGCACCACGCGCGACGAATTGGTGAAGGCGGCCGATGCAGGCTTGTACGCCGCAAAACAAGCGGGCCGCAATCGAGTTTGCCTCGCTCCCACTCCAAAACGCAAATTAGCGCAGGGCTCCGGCAAATAGTGTAGAGCGGACACTCCTGTCCGCTTTCTTGGCCTTGATAAAGAAACTAAGAACCAATCCCAAAATCAAAAGCGCGGACATGAGTGTCCGCCCCACACGATCAGAATTCGTTATCCTCGCCGAATTCCTGCCTGAGTTCTCTTTGGATTTCGCGTTGGTGGTCCCGCCATTCCCGTTGCACATCACGCATCTGCCGCTTAACCTCTTCGCTACGCCTCTTCGCTTCCCGGGTTTCGCGTTCCAGTTCCGGTTTGACCTGCTCAAGTTCGCGATTGATGGCCTCTTCCATTTCCGGTTTAAGGTGGGCCATCTCGGATTGCAGCTGGCTCCATTCTTCGCGGGTTGCAGCATCGATCTCGGGTATATCCATTTCGAGACTCTCGCGGTAAAGATCCGACTGCTTGCGTTCCGGCAAGGTGATGGTGATGGTCTGTTCTTTCCTGTCGCGAATCACGCTGATGCTGGCGGTGTTGTCCTTGCGTGAGCGCAAAGCGTGACTGAAGTCCCCGCTGTCATGAATCGGCTCACCATTGATCTTGACGATTACATCTCCGGCGTGAAAACCAGCTTTGTCGGCACCGCTGCCTTTCTCCACCGAACGCACCAGAACCCCCTGGCCATTCTTGGCTCCAAAGAAGTCCCCCAGCTGCGGCGTAAGGTTCTCTACCATGAGCCCGCTACGCGCCGACGAATGGACGACCACGATCGACACCGGCATGTCGGGCATGTCAGGCATCACGGGCATCACCGGCATCTTCGGCATGTTGAACTTGAACTGCTTGCCGTCGGGACCAAAGTTGTAAGAATAATTTTTCTTGCGATCGGCAAGCTCCACCTTGATGGTGGTCGGCTGTCCGCCCCGGCTGATGCCTAACGTCACAACTCGTCCGGGCGGGGTTTCGCGAATCATGCGGCGCAGTTGCTCTACGCTTTGCACCTCGGCGCCATTCAGAGTCAGAATCACGTCCTGCTCCTTGAGGCCAGCCTTGCCCGCGGGAGCATCCTGATCCACCATCGTCACCTCTACGCCGCGCTCATCCTTCAAGTGGAGAGCGGCGAGGCGATCGGGAGTGATGTCCCGTGTGTCCACACCCAGATAGGAGCCGCTGCCCCAATCCTCACTGGAGAAACCGTAAGAGTCGCCAGCCGAAGCAAACGAGCCATTTCCGGCATAGGTCGCAACTGCCAGAAGGGGCACCATGATCATCGCTGTCAGAATTGTGTTTCGCATGTTCAACCTCCCAAATCCCAGGAACCGCTAGTTATTGGACCGCCGGAAACAGATGTCCCCGGTTGTCGTTCGCACCTTGAGCACCGGACCACCGCCGTTCAAACTTCCTTCCGCAGTGATCGTCTTCGGCCCATAGTCGCCGCCCTCGGTAGTCACTCGGATACCCGGAAAATCAGACCGGATATTGTGACCGTTGGCAACTTCTATTGAAGCCCGCACGCTGATATTTACATTGGGCGCCAGGTACACAGTGATGTCGCCAGCCGAAGTTTCCAGTTCGGAATCGTTGTTTTCACCGCTCGAGGCAACAAACTTGGCCACGATCCCTCCAGCTCCCGTCTCGGCCCGCGCCGCGGGTACTCCGTTCAACTCGATGCTGCCCCCACCAGTGTCTGCGTGCACCAGTCCTTTCGCCGAAGCCAGTCGGATGCTTCCCCCGCCGGTTTCCATCTCGGCAGGACCGCCGATATCGCCCAGATCAATGCTTCCCCCCCCGGTACTGGCCTTGACTTTTCCAGCGCAGCGCTCCACCTGGATGCTTCCGCCGCCGGTTTCCAGAACCGCTCCTTTTGAGCCTGATATCACGACCACGCTGCCGCCACCGCTCTCGGCGTCGATCTTGCCCTTCGCGGAATTCACCCTGATGGAACCACCGCCAGTGTGCAGGCTGACATCGGACTCGACATTGCCCACGTCAATGTTGCCGCCGCCCGTTTCTGCGTTGATGGCTCCGCCTATATCGTCAAAGCGAATATTGCCGCCGCCGCTCTCGGCATCCACGCGACCGGCTACGCCGTTGACCGTGGCATTGCCGCCATCAGTTTCCATCTTCACCGCATCCATGTTGCGCGGAACCTTGATCAGAAAATCAGCGCCAAACTTGCGTGCACTGCCGCCATCCCATTCGGCAACTATCCAGGCCGTGTCTCCGTGAACATAAGTGCTGATCTTGTAAGAATCGAATTCGCGGCGCGCTCTGCTTTCGGAGTCGGTATAAGCACGATTGTGAATCACGTAGCTGATGCTGTCGGCTCCGCCTTCCACGCGTACGTTGCCCTCTTCCACTTTCACGCGGAGGTTCTTTGCATTGCCCAGCGAACCAGTGATCTCTCGCGCCCACGCGTCACCTTCGCGGTAAACCCGATTGTCCTGGGCTACGAGTACCTGGGCTGCGAGCAGCGGCGCAATCACCAATAGCGCCGCTACGAATTTGCGAATGCTTTTCAATTTGTACCTTTCATCCATTGTTCTCGTGTTCGACCGCCCCTTAATCAATCTCCGGAAGTTCCTGCAACGTGTTCCGCGCCTGCGATTGGATATACGGGTTGCGATCGCTTTCCGCCAGCTTCTGCAGAACTATCCGAACGCTGCTGTCAGCTCGAACCGGCTCAAGCAGACGCAGCGCCTGCGTGCGCACCCCCGGATTGGAATCTTCCATCAACACTTCGAGCACGGCATCGCGTACACGCGTGTCGCTCTTCACGAAAGCACCCAGACCATCCAGCGCCTTCAGCCGCACGCCCGGATTCGAGTCATAGCGCAAGGCATAGATGAGCGCTTCGCGCACGTGAGTATTGTTCGGCTCCTGGGTCAGCAGATCGACGGAATCCATTCGCACGCCCGAGTTGTAGTTGTTGCGTGCCGCAAAGAGCAACAACTGCTGTATGCGTTGATCGTTGAGCGAGCCCTGCGCTTCCTGCGTAGAAACCGTGTCGTACTTGATGCTGATGTGGTTCGATCCGGGATCTTGAGCGATGGACTGAATGCCCGTGATGGAGGATTCCGCCGGTAGACTGACCGGGCCCGAAGCCGTCGAAGCGCCGTTGCCGTTGACAACCTTGTAGGTAGTTCCGATGCCGCCGGCAAAACCGACAATGAAGATAGCTGCGGCCAAAGCGGGAGCAAAACGAATCTGGCGAAGCCATGCAGCAGGATCGAAAATCAAACGATGCCAAAACCTGCCCTGCTCCGCAGTTTCAAGTCCTTCCTGCAGACGCATGCGAGAAGCCGCAACCAGGTTGGGCGAAGGCTCCTCAACCGGCAACTCGGAAAGCATGGCGTGAAACTTGCGGGTCGTCTTGAGTTCCGCCGTGCAGTCCGCGCAGCGTGCCAGGTGCTGCTCCAGTTCATAACGGGCATCATCGGGCAGCTCGTTGTAGACATACAACAGAACGTTTTCTTTAACCCACTCGCATTTCATAATCGCACCCTTGTGTGGCGGCGGGATCTTTGGCCCGCCCCTACGCTCATCTCATATCGGCCAGTGCGCCCCGCAGTTTCTGGGTCGCGCGAAACAAAGTATTCTTGGCTGTCTCTTCAGTCGTATTCAGCACCTCGCCCACGGTCCGCAACTTGAGGCCGTGATAGTGCTTCAACTCAAAAACCATGCGCTCCCGCGGCGTTAACTTCTCCAGCGCGTGGCCGATGCGTTTGCCCAACTCACGCCGCATCAAATCCCGCTCCGGATTCGCGCCCGACCGACCGTCAGGAACTTGATCGAGCACATCATACTGCTCTCCCGCCGCGTCCGTCGCTACCGGCGCATCTTCCTTCCGCACCTGCCTCTTCCGCAAATGATCAAGGCAGAGATTGGTGACGATGCGATAAATCCAGGTGTAAAAGGAACACTCAAAGCGAAAGTTGCCGATGCTTTTGTACGCCTTCAGGAAAGCTTCCTGATAAACATCCTGAGCTTCGTGTTCCGACCCGGTGAGATGGATAGCCAGCCGCAACACCGCCTGGTCGTACTGCCGCACCAACTCCTCGAAAGCAGCGCGATTGCCGCGCTGCGCTTCGCGGACCAGTAATGTGTCATCGATACGCCCTGAAGCCTGCCCAGCCATATTGCCCCGCAATTCGGGGTTCTGGCTCCCGCTAGCCTTTTCCCGCATTGCTTCCCGGTGGCAACTCTTGCCAACTGCAAATGGTACTGCCCACGCCTCGGCCGGCATATGCTCTTTTTGTCCTCGACTTTGCACCGGGACGCCATTGCCGTTCTTCCCGGTCGCATAGCTATGGACGGCCTAAAAGCCCAACCGTGAGCAGAAATTATAGGAGTTTGGCGGGATTCTTGCCGATGAAGAGCACTGTAACAAGATGCAAGCACAAAGGTTATGTCGGCCGCGCACGCTCGTAGTGACTATAGTGCACCGACCCAGGCTGCAGGGCGACCGCTGCCGGCCGCCCTCACCCATCTTTACTCCACCGCTTCCTTCTCGATAATCACTTTCAGGTGCGCGGTCACATCCTTGTGCAGCTTGATGGGGATCGTGAATTCGCCCAAGGTCCGGAGAGCCTCATGAAGCTGGATTTTCCGGCGATCCACGTTGAAGCCCTTTTTCTCCAGCGCATCCCCGATGTCACTGGACGTGACAGAACCGAAGAGCTGATCGTGCTCCCCGGAACGGCGCTGAAAAGAAACCGAGACACCGTCGAACTGCTTGGCCAATTCTTCCGCCTGCGTCTTTTCTTTAGCCGAACGGCGCACCGATGCCGCCTTCATCTGCACGATCACCGCCTTGTTGCCGGCTGAGGCTTCAATGGCGAGCTTCCGCGGCAGCAGGTAGTTCCGGCCGAAGCCCTCGGCAACCTTCACCACGTCACCGCGCGAACCGAGCTTGGCTACATCTTCTTTAAGTATGACTTCCATAAAAATGACTCCCCTTCCAGATATCAGTACGCAACAGATTCATCGACTTGAATTAATCCGTGAGAATCCGTGCTTATCCGTGGCCGATTCTCAGGCAGCCCTGCCTGAAAATGGCAGCAACGCAATATTGCGTGCCTGCTTGATCGCCAACGACAAACGCCGCTGGTGCGGCGTGCAAACGCCGGTCAGTCGGCGGGGCACAATCCTCCCGCTTTCCGCCACGAACTGCGCGAGCAGACGAATGTCCTTGTAGTTGATGGCCTCAATCTTCTCCACGCAGAACTTGCAAACCTTCTTGCGCCGGAAATATTTGCGCCCACCGGGGCCGCCCTCGCGACCGCCGCCCGGTCCGCCGGGACGAGAAGAAGGACGGCGCTCGCTGCGCTCCGGCCGGTCCCCGCCTGAAGACGATCCCGAAGATGATTCAGATGCTGTTGATCTAGTTTCGTCAGCCATGATGCTCCTTAAATCTGTCGTTAGTCCTTGGTCGTTAGTCGTTGGCGTTCTAGTCGTTGTGTTTGGCCAACGACCAACGGCAAACGACCAACGGCGTTCTCTTACGCTGTAGCCGCCGGAGCTTCTCCAGCAACTTCAGGAGTTGGCGCGGGTGCTGCCGCCTTACGCTTCGCGTCCTTGATCGCCTTGATCTTGTCCAGGCGCTTCTGCTCTTCGTCAATGCGCACGGTAAGGAACTTGATCACCGGCTCAGTAACACGCAGCCGGCGCTCCAGTTCATGAATCAAACCACCGCCGCCTTCTACCGTGAGCAGCACGTAAATGCCGTCGTGAAATTTCCGCACAGTGTAAGCCAGCCGCCGCTTGCCCATGCGTTCCACGCTCTTCACCGACCCGGACGAAGCGGCCACGGCGGTTTCCAGCGTCGAAATAAGTTTGTCCTGATCCTCTTCCGCCATATCCGGCCGGACGATGAACATTAATTCATAAGTACGATTCATTCCATTCTCCATCTCTCGCGATCTTCAAATCCGTGCTCACCCGCGTGAATCCGCGGCTAATCTTCTTCCGTCTCAACCTTGCGGTTGAACCGGTTCATCGCCGCCGCTGCGCCGTCGATCAAAATCGCTTTCACCGCATCGGCCGCCGTGTCGAGCATTTCGTCTACAACCTTGTGCTGCGCCTTGCGAAAAGGCGCCAGCAAGTAACTCATTCCGTCTTCGATCTTGCGATCCGGCGCAACTCCCATCCGGATTCGCAAAAAATCCTTCGTACCGAGGGCGCTGATAATCGACTCAATCCCGTTGTGCCCCGCTGAACTCCTCCGCCTTTGAAGGCGAATCGTGCCCAGCGGAAAATCCAGTTCATCCTGGATGACGATCAGATCCTCTTCCGGCCTGACGTCATGCTTCTCAACTAACTCACGAACCGAAATGCCGCTCAGGTTCATGAAGGTCTCAGGCTTGGCCAGCAGAGCCGTTTCCGGGCCAATCACCACTCTTCCTGTCAGCGCCCGGCACTGTCGATTTCTAACTTCGACGCCGTACTCGTTCGCAATCCGGTCAACCGCGAGAAACCCCAAATTATGCGGCGTGAACTGGTATTCGATTCCCGGATTGCCCAGCCCCACAATAAGTTTCACGCCATTTCACCACAGAGCCACAGAGTCACAGAGAAAATCCCAGATCCTGTTTTTCTGTTTCGCAATCTCGCAAGCCTTCTCTGTGTCTCTGTGACTCTGTGGTGAATGAACTTACTTCTTCTCTTTCTTCTCGCCCTTCTCCGGTTTCTCGGCTTTCTCCGCGGCAGGCTCCGCGCCTTCCTCGCCCGCTTCCTGCTTGCCCTTCTTGATGACTTCGGGTTCTGCAGGAGCTCCGGCTTCCGCAGCAACCGCCTCCGGCGTGGCCACAACTTCTTCCTTCACCGAGATGACCGTAGCCACCGGCTGGTTCGGATCGGTCAGGAATTTGAGTTTCTCGCTGCGCGGCAGATCAGACACGCGGAATACCTTGCCGAAGACCAATTCGCTGACATCTGCTTCGATCGACGCGGGAATGTCGCTCGGCAAGCATTCGATCTCCACTTCGCGCAAAATCTGCTCGAGAATGCCGCCCTGCTGTTTCACTCCAGCCGCTTCGCCCTTCAGCACAATCGGAACATTGACGGTGAGCGTCTTGTCCATGGCAATGCGCTTGAGATCGATATGCAGCAAGGCGCCTTTGATGGGCTCGTACTGCCAGTCCACGATCATCGCCTTGGTGCGTTCGCCACCATCGAGAGCCAGATCAAAAATGGTGTTGTAGCCCGTCTCTGAGTGCAAAATACGCGAGACCTGGCGCGGATCAAGGCTCACCGACAAAGCCTCTTTGCCCGCCCCATACAATACCGCAGGGACTTTTCCGCCAACCCGCACCCGCCGAGCATCATTCTTTGTGCCCGCCACCCGCGGCTGCGCTTCCAGTACATTGCTTTCCGTTGCCGTTGCCATAATTTTGATTCCTGTCTACAGAAATAATTTGCTGACCGATGTCTCTTCGTGAATCGATTGGATCGCGCGCCCGATCAAGCCCGCAATAGACAAAACCCTGATCTTCGACTCTTTTCGCGCCGCCTCACTCAGCGGAATCGTATTCGTAACCACAACCTCCACGAAATGAGACTGCGAAATGTTTTCCACCGCTGCCCCCGAAAGCACCGGATGCGAAGCGCATGCATAAACCTTGCTGGCGCCGTTATCGACCAGAGCGCTGGCAGTCTTCACCAGCGTGCCCGCGGTGTCGATCAAGTCGTCGATCACCAGGCAAGTCCTGCCATTCACATCGCCGATCACGTGCATAACTTCGGCAACGTTCATCTCAACCCGCCGTTTATCGACGATCGCCAGCGCAGCTTCCATCTTCTTGGCAAAAAAGCGCGCCCGCTCCACGCCGCCAGCATCCGGCGAAACCACCGTAAGGTTCGGCAGGCTCAGCTTCCTGAAATGATCCACCAGCACCGGCGACGCGAACAAATGATCGACCGGAATGTTAAAAAATCCTTGAATCTGCGGCGCATGCGGATCGATAATCAACGCCCGATCCGCTCCCGCAGTCGTCAACAAGTCCGCCACCAGCTTGGCAGAAATCGGAGCCCGCGGCTTGTCCTTGCGGTCCTGCCTCGAATAACCGTAATACGGAACCACAGCCGTGATGCGCCGCGCCGAAGCTCGCTTCAGCGCATCGATCATCAGCAGCAACTCCATCAGGTGCTCGTCCACCGGACGGCAGGTAGGCTGCATTACAAAAACATCCGCGCCGCGCACATTCTCCTGAATCTGCGTGTACGCCTCGCCATCGCTGAAGCGCGTGACCTGCGCCTGCCCGCGAGTCATGCCGAGAAAAGCGCAAACTTCATCGGCAAGCGCCTCGTTGGCCGTGCCCGAGAAAATCTTGAACTTATCATCCGCGCGGCTCCGCTGAGGCTTGCGCTCCGATTTCTCCTCGGTGGCCATCTGAGCCTTCTTTTCCGTCACTGTCGCAAGAGTTGCCATAAGTTCAGCTCTCGTCTGTCAGCTCTCAGCAGCCAGTCCAATCAGCTGATAGCTGACGGCTGAAAGCTGAAAGCTGCTTTTCTGGCTGGGCCGCTAGGATTCGAACCTAGACAAAGTGCTCCAAAGGCACTTGACCTACCATTAGTCGACGGCCCAGTTTCCCTGAAAACGACTTTCAATTGTTGGTTGACGATCGGCTGGCGCCTCTAGTGTAACTCGCCGCCAAGGGTCGGCAACCGGAAATCGTCAATCGAAAATCTTCTTCCAGTACTGCGGGCGCGTCAGCGTAGTCGTAGCCGTCGCCGGGACGCCGTCCCGGCGCAATCGAGCTGCAGCTTTCTCAGCCGCCACGCGGGACGCAAACAACCCATAAGTCGCGGAACCGGAACCGGACAGCGAGGCATAAACCGCGCCAGCGCGTTCGAGCACACTCTTGACCTCGCGCAATTCGGGATATTTAGGAAAGACGACTCGTTCAAAGTCGTTTTCGATCCCGGTACGGACGAGGTCGAGAAGCGGATTCCCGGCCCGGCCCCTGCCTTTACTCACAGGGACACCGGATGAAGCCCTCCCAGTTTTGACTTTGCCCTGGGACAGACCGCCCAGCCACGCCGAAAGCACGCGACCGAACTTAACCATTCTATCGGAGGGCGCTGTACCCGTCAATTTAGCTGGGAAGGGCACGGCTTCAGCCGTGCCGCCAGCCACCCCAAAAGATTCGGGCTTTAGCCCCTGAGGCCCAACCAGCAAATCCCAATCCGCAAAAGCCTTCGGAGTCGAAACCCCGATCTCAGGAGTCACAATCACACACGGAATCGCCGGCAAATCCGCCACCGGATAAACTTCCTCACCCCGACCAACCCCCAACACCGTCCCACCAACCAGGAACAACGGCAAATCCGATCCAACCTCAGCCGCGATCCGCAATCGCTCAGGTCCAGGCAGTTGTTTCTTCAACGCCCGCTCAAGCGCCAACAACGCAGCCACAGCATTCCCCGATGCCCCACCCAGCCCACCCTGCACCGGCAACCGCTTCTCAATCTCGACAACCACGCGTCCACGGGCCCCGAGCGCGACCATTGCCCGTTCAACAATCCGATAGCAAGTATTCGACTCATCCTTCGGCACCCGCGAATCTTCACAACGAATCTCAACCCCCGACCCCCGACCAACCGAAACGCGAACGATGTCGTGCAACGCAATCGTCTGATAGACCGTCCGCAATTCGTGAAAACCATCAGCCCGAAGCGCACCAATCCCCAACCCGAGATTAATCTTGGCGAACGATCGAACGCTTACGACCATGGAGGAATGATTCTAACCAGAAAGAACAACGCAAAGAATTTGGATTTCTCTGTGTCTCCGTGCCTCTGTGGTGAACGGGGTTAGCTTCTCCGCTTGTAGTAAATCGCGAACTCAAACCCCGGATTCGCCGGAAACAATTCCGCCACTTTCCGTAACCGCTCCGCCATTTGCGCCGGCGCCAGCAGCGGATAATCGCGCTCCCGCAAATCGTAATAATCCACATCAATAAACAACGACAGCAAGTAGATCGAAATCGCGTCGGCGAACGTCGCCGTAAAATATTCGTTCTTATGCTTCTCCGCATCCGGCTCGTGCGAAGTGGCCGCCTTGCGCGACTCCCAGGCATCCAGCGAAGTTTCGCCGCGCACCCCGGCTTCGACCTGCTTCCACACCAATTCAGCAAAGTCCTGCGAAAAGCCGGCCTTCTCGACCACCGCGTGTCCCACGTTGATGTAGAACTCAAACGCCACTGAAAACTTATCGTCCATCAGCCGCGTCGAAATGAACACGCACTGCGAATCTCCCAACTCGATATTGCGATGGCAAACCGCGTTGTCGCTGAGCCCAACGTCGTAGCGATCGGCGATCACCGTGTCCTCGCCCTGATTCACCGTGAGCGGAACGAAGTAGTAGGCTTTGCGCTGCAACGCGGCGGCGGCGGAGTCAGGCACCGCAGCGACCATGCGCTCCAGATCAGAGCTTGCCACAGTGACCTCACCAACAACGGCATAGCAGATGCCATTGGGCGCTTGCGAAACGGGGCTCTGCCGAACCACTTCCTCCGGCGAACGCGTAATTGCGGATGCAGCTTGCGACATAGCAAGTATTCTAGCGCACTAGCCAAACGAAACTCGCCGACGCGCCCTGCGCGCCTGCATGACCGCGACGACGGCGTTACAATCAGCTGCAATGTCTCCAAGCAACAGCCTCGCGAGCGAGCCTCGCTGGTACCTGATCCCGGTTCGGGTTTTGCTGGTGACTTTCCTGCTGACCCTGCTGGTTTTCGCCGTCAGCCTGCTGCTCGGCATTCTCGGACTCGTGATCGCAGCGCGCTTGCGCGGTTTCCATCCCAACATGACGATAGCGTACCGGCATATCGCGTTGCCGTTTGCGGCAACAGCCGCAGCCGTCGTCTTGATCGCCGCCAGCGTGATCGAAATCCGCCACTACCGCCAGACCAAAGCCCTTGCCGAGATCGAACGGATCAGCACCTAACGCATTCTTTCGCGTGAGCGTTACTTCAATCCTTCAACCAGATACAGGTCGGCAAGCATGCGATGGTAGCCGAAGACGCAGGTTTTCGCGTCGGGCGTCATAAGAATTGGACCGATGGTTTCAACCCCAGCGGGATCGGAGGGCATCAGTTGCCTCCACAGAGTGCGCTGCCCGGTTTGCAGGTCGAGGCGATAGACCCTGGCAGGAAGTTCTCCTGGCTGATAAACGTAGAGCGAGCGGCTGTCGCTGCTGAAGGTAATCGGCTGCTCTCCGGAATCAAGCCCTGCAATGGCCCGCGGCTCGCCGCCGCCGACTGGATAGAGATATCCCTTCTGGTCTGGACCGATCCCGGCCACCGATTGCGCGTCCGGAGAGATTACAAATGCAGTTCCATTCACACCTTCCGGTGTGATGGCCTGGCTTTTTCCCGAAGTGAGGTCGCTGACGTATAGCTTCACGCCCTTTCCCGGCTCATTGCCCGAAACCAGGATCCGCTTCCCGTCGGGAAACCAGTGCGCCCACGAATGGTTGATACTGCCCTTCGTCAGGTCCTTGGCTTCGCCCGCGCCCGTGGTCAGCAGCTTGAGCTGCGACGGCGAATCCTGAGTCGACGCAATCACCGATTTTCCATCAGGCGACAACGCCACCGCTCCACCTTCACCCAAAAGAACCGCGGGCGAGCCATCCGTCTTGCGAACATAAACCGCGTAGGAAAGGCCGCCCGACTTCGAATAGTCCAATGAGCCCCCGCCGCCCTCTTCGTCGAACAGCAGGGTTTTGCCATCGCCCGACAAGTCGGCGGGATAGGTGTAATCCAGCCACGAGAGATCGTGCTGTTTGGCATCGTCAGCGGTCATCCCGATCAATTCCCGACGCCAACTCGCCCGCATCAACAGAACCCGGCCATCCTTGAAGATGTCAAATATCATTACCGCGCCGGGAAGACGCAGAACCATCCGCTCTTTGCCATCCATCGAAACTGCATACAGCGTGCGGTCAACGCCCGACTTGCTGGCGGTGAACCAGATTTCTTTTCCATCGGGCGACCACGCCAGCCCCTGGATGGTGAACCATTCTCCCGACAATGAGCGCTTGTTTCCATTGAGATCGACCAGCGCCAGCGAACCGCTGTCATCTCCCTGCACCGGATGGTCGATAAATGCGATCTGATCTCCTTTCGGCGAAACGCGCGGGTGCCCAATCCAACCACCGGTTTCGTACAACGGTTTTCCGATCGGGAATTCCAGCCGATTCCGTCCGCCTAAATCACGCACCACCGCCAGGTTGCTTCCATCCGCCGACCAGTCCGCCCACTGCACTTGCTCCAGCACTTCGCGTGGAGCTCCTCCAACCAGCGGCGCCCGCGCCAGCGTGCCCATATTCACCCAGGTGCCGATGGCTTTGCTGTTGAGCAATACGGCCATTTCTGAAGCCGAAGATACCGACGCGAGCTGAGTTCGAGTCAGGCCCATCGACCGCGCTTCAGGAGCTTCGGGTCGCGCAGTAAATACATCGACGGGACTGCCTTGCCACGCGGCGCTGTAGAGAATCGTCTGCCCATCCGGAGCAAAGCGCGCTGACCGGATGCTGCCCCGCCGGAAAGTCAGCTGCCGATACACCGGAGGCGGCAACGGCGCCCTGGTGAAGAGTATTTTGCCGACATACACTCCCGCTGCCAGCGCGACCAGCGCACAAACTCCAAGCATTGCCGCGAGTGAACCACGCTTCGGTCTCGTGGGCGCGGCTTGCGTGACTGCAGTGACTGCTGACCCGGACGAACCACCCGTTTCAGCGACGGTCGAGGTGCGCGACGAATCGAGCGAGCGCTTCAGCCGCTTCAGATC
>DATNHO010000145.1:0-2653 GCA_035604895.1 Terriglobales bacterium
CCGATGAAGTGCAAACCGGCTGGGGACGCACCGGGCGTAAATGGTTCGGCATCGAACACTGGGAAGTCGAACCCGACATGATTACCGCGGCCAAGGGCATGGGGAACGGCGTACCGATTGGTCTGACCGTTGCCAAGCCCGAGATCGCCGATTCGTTTCAAGGGCTGACGATTTCGACCTTCGGAGGCAACCCCGTCACCTGCGCGACTGCGAAAGCGGTCATCGATGTGATCGAAGAAGACGACCTGCGAACCAACGCCGGTGAAGTGGGCGGCCACTTCCGGAAGAAACTAGAAGAGCTGCAACAGAAGCACCCGCTCATTGGCGACGTTCGCGGAATGGGTTTGATGCAGGCGCTCGAACTGGTCGAGGACCATACGACCAAGCAGCCGTCGCCAGCAGGCACAAATGCCCTGATGGAAGAAGCCCGCAAACGCGGCCTGCTGGTCGGCAAAGGCGGTTTCTACGGCAACGTAATCCGCATGTCGCCACCGTTGAATATTTCGAAAGCAGATGTGGACGAAGCGGTGCGGGTATTGGACGAGAGTTTCGCGGCTCTAAACAAATGATGCTCCGTAGCGCCGTGACTGTGGCGCCACAAGAAATGTCAGTGTGACTCTTCCGCCGCGGGCGCGGTATCCATAGTGTCCACGTGTACTGGCCTCGGCGGCAAATCGGGCAGGGGCTGAAACTCTCCCGGATCCTTTCCGGCCAGCGCCACCTTCATGAAGTCCATCCAGATGGGCAGCGCCGCGCGAGCTCCGCTTTCTTTGGCTCCGAGCGATTTCTTCTCGTCGTAACCAATCCACACTCCGGTAGTGATCGAAGGCGAGAATCCAATAAACCAGGCATCGGTGAAATCGTTGGTCGTGCCCGTCTTGCCCGCTAGCGGATACTTCAGACTCGCCGCGGCAATCCCGGTGCCATGCAAAACCACTTCCCGCAGCATAGAAGTCATGATGCGCGCCGTACGCGCGCTGATTGCGTCTTTCACGTCTGGAAAATCTTCTTCCAGCACGCGGCCTTCGTAATCCTCAACCTTGGTGATAAAGCGCGGCAAGATGCGGACGCCGTCATTAGGAAAAACGCTGAACGCGGAAGTCTGCTCGAACAAGGTAACTTCGGCTGCACCCAGCGCGACCGGCAGGTAGGCGGGGATGTTGGAAGTTATTCCAAAGCGATGCGCGTAGTCGATCACGATTTTTATTCCGATGCGGTCGGCGATCTTCAGCGCGGGGATGTTGCGCGATTGCGCCAACGCCCGCCGAAGGGTGATCGTTCCTTCAAACTTCTCATCGTAGTTGTGCGGAGTGTAAGGGCCCGACGCAGTCTCGAAAGTGACGGGCGCGTCAACGACGGTGTCGTCCGGTCTAGCTCCCAGATCGATGGCGGCGGTATAAACATAGGGTTTGAACGACGATCCCACTTGCCGGAGCGCCTGCGTAGCTCGGTCGAACTTGGATAGTTCGAAATCACGTCCGCCAACCATCGCCTTGATCTCGCCGGTCGCATTGTCGATTGCGATCAGTGCACCCTGTGCGCCCGAGTCCTGCTCAAGTGTCACTCGCGCCTTTCCGTCGTTGCCGAGGCTGACGATTTTCAAATAGACGATATCTCCCGGCTTGAGAATGTCCGGAAGCTTCCGTTGCGTCCAAGCCGCATCAGCGGGCAGAAGGTTTACCACATATCGACCGAACTTAACTGCCGCTGATGTGGGCGCAACCGCCATGACCAATGCGTGTACGTAACCGCTCACCTCGGGCTCTTCATCCCAATCAGGATGCTGATAGTTGGCGAGAGTTACGTTTCCGCCCAACACATTTTCCAGATGACCTTTCCATCCATGGCGGCGTTCATAAGCGGCCAGACCGTCGAGCACGGCCTGGTTCGCGGTCCGTTGCAGGTCCATATCGAGCGAGGTGTGGACTCGCAGTCCGCCTTCAAGAACCTGATTGCTGCCATATTTGTTTTCCAGATAACGTCGAATCTCTTCCACGAAGTACGGTGCCAGCGAGTTGGGATCGTGCTGCAGTCTTAACTCAATCGGCTGGTTCCGCGCCTCAACCGCTTGCCGCGCCGTGATCTTGCCATCCTCGAGCATGCCGTTGATGACCAGATTGCGGCGCCGGGTCGCTCGATCCGGATGGTTGATCGGCGAATACATCTGCGGGGCCTTCGGCAGGCCTGCCAGCAGCGCGGCTTCGTCAAGCGTCAACTGTTTTGCCGGCTTGCCGAAGTAATACTCCGACGCAGCCTCGAAACCGTACACTCCATGCCCGAGAAAAATCTGATTGGCATAGAGAGTGAAAATTTGTTCTTTGGTAAACCGCCGCTCGATTTGAATGGCCAGCAACGCCTCCTCGATCTTGCGATGAAAAGATCGGTCGGGGGAAAGAAAAAGATTGCGCGCCAACTGCATGGTGAGGGTCGACGCACCCTGCACTCGCCCGCCGGATTCGATGTCTCGATACGCCGCCCCGGCGATTCGCCACACATCAATGCCCCAGTGACGATAAAAATCCTTGTCTTCAATCGAAGTCAGGGCATCGCGCAACACCTGGGGATAGTCGTTGTAAGAAGCAACGACTCTTCTTTGCAGCGCGAACGAGCCAATGATGCGCCCCTGCCCGTCGTAAAGCTCAGTGATGGAACT
>DATNHO010000146.1:0-3828 GCA_035604895.1 Terriglobales bacterium
AGAGAAGGTGATCCGCCTGCGGTTCGGCATCGGCTGCGAACGCGAGCACACCCTCGAAGAGATCGGGCAAGAGTTCGATGTCACGCGCGAACGCATCCGCCAGATCGAAGCCAAAGCGTTGCGTCAACTGCGTGCGCCGGAGCGTGCACGGCGGCTGCGCGCGCTGATGGCGGCGCGGTAGACACACTTCGTCTTCCGATTGCGAAAATCCTAGCAGATCGCTTCCGGGAACCATGCAAACATTTCAGGGGGAAACGTTTGCGTGCGCTGTTTTCAACCGCCTGTACGTAAAGTTCCACATCTTTTAGACGATCGTGCGCTCGATATCTTGCTGAGAAACTGAGAGAAATGGGATCTGAGGAAAACCTAGTGAACTCTTCAATAATGCTTAGGATAAAACAGAACGCGCGGTCCATGTTGAGGGCGCGCTGGTTATGATGTCCTTTGAGTTTTATTGGTTTGGCCGTGTTGTGGTTCGATCAACGGATACGTCCACGGTTGCTTAACGAGAAGCCAGAGGACTGGCCAAAATGAGCGAGGGGCTTCCCAGAGTCGGGTCGGCGCTTATTGTTAGAGATGAGGCCAACCGGATTTTGCTGGGAAAACGTAACAAAGATCCGCAGCGGGGCAATTGGGTTCTGCCAGGGGGCAAAATCCATGCTTTCGAGAGTATTGCCGACGCAGCAGCAAGGGAACTGGCGGAAGAAACCGGCCTCACTGTTGAAGTGCTCCACCAGTTTCGCGTCTACGAGGTCATAAACGCACCGCACGAGCACCGAATCGTCATCTACAGTTGGGCCAGGGCCGTCGGGGGAAACCTTCGGGCCTCAGACGATATTTCGGAGGTCAAGTTCGTGTCGCTCCATGAACTCGGTGACCTGCCGCTCACACCGTTGGTGAAACAAGTTCTTGCGGACGCCGGCTACATCGGCGAAAGCCTATCTCCGCACGTCGAGCCCAGCGGTTCTGCCGTACTCTGTCTGTTTCCCGTGCCTATCGCTGGCGCGATATGCCGACACCCGAAGAGCCGCAGGCCACGAACCCCACGCCGGCAACGAGGCCGGATCAGGCCGACATACATGCAAGGGTCTCTTTGCTTCGAGTCCGCCGTATCTGACTAGAGAACTTTTCGACTGCTCGTTGGGCCAAGGGCGGCTTCAGTACATTTCTTCATAAAAATGTTTGGCGTATAATACGATTGACGTGCGGCAAGCGTGGCGACGAGTCCGCTTCTTCTTCCGGGAACGTTACTGGTGGATTGTGGCGTTCATCGGCGTCGTCCTGGTGCTAATCGGGTCGTGTCTTTCGCCGATGCAACCGCTCGTGGCGTCCGCGCTCGTTGGAATCGGTGCATCTATGCTCGCCGCCATGTTGGTGAGCTTTGCAGGGCCGGACGGCGAAGAAACGTACCGAAAGTTCCTCCAGATGGGCGTGAAGGATTTCTATGCCAACCGCAATATGGTACCCAATGAATCGTGGGTTGACTGGCTGGAAGGATCCCAGCGGAGTTGCATTCTACTGGGCCAAGCTAACGGTGAATGGATCAGGGACGACCGATTCGAACCTGCCCTTGTCAGCCGCTTAATCGCCGGCGTTCAAGTCGAGATTTTTTTCTTGGATCCAACTTCGACCGCAGCTGATGTGCGTCAAATGGAAGATCAGCAGAAGCTGGATACGAAGAAGCGGATCAAGGAATCAATCAGGGCGCTTCTGCAAATCCGGAGTCGTCTGACCGACACGGCAAGGAAACGCCTGACGATCTACACATACGACGCGACCCCCAGTCTCGGTGTGACCTGGATAGACGATTGGATGCTCGTGACCCACTACCTCGCCGGATTCAACAATCTCACAAGTCCAGCGCTTCGCGTCGAATCAAACCCAAATCCAAGATCCCCCTACGCAGTGTATGCCAAAAATGTCGATCGAATCCGGGCGCGTTCGAAGAAGGTTGCTGATGAGGACGTCGATAAATACACCAATGAATAGCCATCGAGCCGCCAACATAACCTGCGAGTTTTGCGACGAGTTTGCGGGTGGCAGCGCAAACTCGTTCGCGGCCCACTATGCGCACGAGCTCGAAAGTCGCACAATTCTGGAACAGGAAAATTTCCGAGTGCTACCAACCCTGGGGCAGATAGTGCCCGGCTATTTGCTTCTTGTTCCCAACCATCATTATCGTGCATTCGCCGACATGTCCTTGGAGGAACTCAAGGCTGCCGAGGTCCTCAAAACAAGTCTGACCGAGCAGATGCGGGTTATGTACGGAAACTACTTGTTCTTCGAACACGGTGTGCGTACGTCTGACTCCGGGGGCTGTGGCATCAGCCACGCTCACTTACACGCCGTGCCGTTCCCTCACGAAAAGGACCCCGTCGAGGAGCTCGCTCGGTCGTTTTCATTTGAGAAAATCTCGAGCTTGCTCGAGCTAAAGCGCGTCGAGCCGGACCGATCGTACCTTTACTATGAGTCTGTTCGCGGCATTAAGTACGTGCTTTATCCGCCGTTCATTCCCTCTCAGTACATTCGCCGTTTGCTCGCCGAGGCCCTCGGTAATCGAGCGTGGGATTGGCGACAGTGCAAGAGGGAGGAAAGGTTTCTCAGCACACTCTCGCAAGTCTCACAGCTGCTGTCTGTCGCACCGCGCTGATGCGTGAATTCGATGCGCTGCTCGAACTTAGGTACGTCTCAGAGCGCAACCTTCGAGAGTCACTTCGTTCGCTGAACGGTTATTTGAAATTCACGAGCATGGTATGGATTCGCGCTTTCCGTCAGCCGATTCTCGACGGTTTGCTCATGAAACGTTGGTCGCCCGACGCTCGGCGGGTTATTAAGGACTTCTGCGACCGTCACCGACGCGATGAGCTATTGCTTCGAGTCGATACTCTGGACAGCCGGTGGTCGGAGCGCCGGGGAGGGTACATCATTTCTCGGTCAAACGCTCGTGCAGTCATACTGGACCTGAGCAACGAAGGAAAGGTCGCGGCGCTCCTGGAGCCGGTGAGCCCTTATCGTGACCGCTATTCATTGGCCGCTGTGACCGACGACGCTCAAGAGAAAATGACGGTCGAAGTTGTCGGCCCTGGTTTTGATGCGAGCGATTTGCTTCGTGGCGACTCTTTTCCGCACGAGCGCTTTGAGGCATCTATTCCCAAATTATCGCGGCCACTCCACAGATTGCGTTTCGAACCGCATACTTACGTCATACGCCCAGAGGACTACAGGCGGACCGTCGACGAAAGACTACTCAAGATTGGCGCCCGGTTGAGAAACCCAGCATTTCCCAAAGCTGTAATCGATTCGGCGGACGTTCAACGAACTCGCTTGGCAAAAGAGGCGATTGACTACCTCAGGCGAACGAAGCAGTCCGAATTGCTGAATCGCCTAGAGGTGTACGAACCCATACCCAAGCACTTCGTCGAAAGATTCGTCACCGGAGTCGGGCGCATTGTTGATGGCTTACGCAGATACAACATTCGGTTGGGCCCTATTTCCGTTTCGGGTACATTTACAGCACGCGGACGGTTCGTTTTTTGGGATTTCTTTCCTGTCGATCTTGCAAAGGCCGGAGCCTTGTACTTGCGTTGATGACCCGTCGGCCTGATCGAGGACCGCTGGGTGGGATCGCCGGTGGACGCAGTGATCGAAGGCAACGTGCGCGACGAAACCGCGGGCATTCTGAAGACGCTCTCGCCGAAAGAAGAGAAGGTGATCCGCCTGCGGTTCGGCATCGGCTGCGAACGCGAGCACACCCTCGAAGAGATCGGGCAAGAGTTCGATGTCACGCGCGAACGCATCCGCCAGATCGAAGCCAAAGCGTTGCGTCAA
>DATNHO010000147.1:0-28140 GCA_035604895.1 Terriglobales bacterium
ACTTCGTTCGTGACCGGATCGAGCAGCAGGCCGTTGATCGTGAAGTCGCGGCGCTCGACGTCTTCCCGCGGATCTTTGGTGAAGCGAACTTTGTCCGGATGGCGACCGTCGCTGTATCCGATGTCGCTGCGAAAGGTTGCCACTTCGACTACTTCCGCGGTTCTGTCATCTGCCGCCGGTGCCGGCACCAGCACAACCCCAAATTGCGCACCCACCGCGTACGTCTCCGGAAAGATCCGCAGGACCTCATCAGGAATCGCGTCGGTAGTGACATCGTAATCAGCGGGCTCGCGGCCCAGGAGCAAATCGCGCACGCATCCGCCAACCAGATACGCTTTGTGGCCGTGCTCTCGCAAGGTGCGCACAATCGAGATGGAAAAGTCCTTGAGCATGGCGGCTACAACGGCCTCTAGCAGATAATATATGGCTTATGCACGACGCCTACATTCTTGGCATCGAAAGCTCGTGCGACGAGACGGCCGCGGCCGTGGTGCGTTCAGGTGAGGAGATCGTGTCCAATGTTGTATTCTCGCAGCTCGCCACGCACCAGCCTTACGGCGGAGTTGTGCCCGAGTTGGCGTCTCGTGAGCATTTGCGCGCAATCGTTCCGGTGGTGCGCAAGGCGCTCGCTGACGCGGGACGCAATTATCAATCCATCGACGCCGTGGCCGTCACTCAAGGACCCGGCCTCGCCGGAGCGCTCCTCGTCGGCATCAGCTACGCCAAGGCTCTCGCGTTTGCGCTCGATAAGCCGCTCATCGCGGTGAATCACTTGGAAGGCCACATTCATGCCGTACTGCTGGAAGAGCGTCGCAAGGGAAATCACGACCTGCGTTTTCCGTTGCTGGCGCTGGTCGTCTCCGGGGGCCACACTCATCTTTATCTGGCAAAGCTGCGACAGAATAGTTGGTCCTACCAGAACATCGGCCACACTCGCGACGACGCCGCAGGAGAGGCCTTCGACAAAGTAGCAAAATTACTAGGTCTGGGATATCCCGGCGGCCCCATCGTCGACAAGCTTTCCACTCACGGCAATCCTCACGCCGTGAAGTTTCCCCCTTCGCAGCTCAAGCATAAAGACCGCAAGGACCGCGATGCGGCTCGGACTTATGATGGCCCATGCTTTGATTTTTCCTATAGCGGGATCAAGACCGCGGTCCTGCGCTATGTCGAAACTCATAACATGCAAGGTTCGATCGTAGAACGACGCAAGGCGCTCTCCGCGATTGTGCCGCCCAAACTCGAAGACTATTTATCCCTTTGCGACCAACCGGCGCTCGACCTGGTGGCTTCGTTTCAGCGAGCGATGGTGGAAGACTTGGCGGGAAAGACTCTGGCCGCAGCTCGGGCATACGAAGTCGAGACGTTGTTCGTCACCGGTGGCGTGGCGGCCAATCGAGAGTTGCGTCAGCAGTTCGAGAAAGATGCGGCTAGAGAAGGCTTGCCCGTATACTTCCCTTCGCGTCCGCTATCAACGGACAACGCCGCCATGATTGCGGCCGCGGCGTATCCCAAGTTTCTGGCCGGGGATTTCGCCCCGATGGATTTTTCAGCCGAAGCGGGAATGGTGTTGCGGTGAAGCCGCCGTCAGCAGTTAGCCACAAGCATCGCCAGCCGAGAACCGCAAGGACCAAATGCCGAGTACCAAGAGATGAACGTTGAGGACTGAGTGCTGAATGCTGAGTGCTGAATGCTGAATGCTACCTGCTGTTCTTCGCCGCCTGCGACTTCACACCCAGTACCGCCTGGAGCGCCTTTGCCAGTTGATCCTCTATGTCGATGTCTTTGAAAATCGTATAGTTCGCGCGCTTTTCTGTGTGCTCGAAGCCGCTCTGTCTGCCGGCGACGATCACAATTGGAATCTGTGCTAGAGCGCGATCGGCTTTCACCGCCGTGATGAGTTCAGTCCCGCTCATCTTGGGCATCTGAATATCGGTAATAATGATGTCCGGCCGTACTCGCTTCAGAGTTTCGAGCGCCTCCAGCCCATTGGTCGCCGACTCCACGGCAAAACCGCGTTCCTCAAGGAAGCGGCACACGGTGTGCCGAATGAGCATGGAGTCGTCGACAACCAAAGCCACAACTGACATGACCTCTCCGTGGACAATTATTCCCAGGTTGACACTAACAAACTGTGAATCGTCCAACCAAGGGAAAGCCCCTTCGAAGGATTACCTTCGTCACCCCGTCTTTTCTGTTTTGAACCGGTTCCGATCTGATCTGCCCCAAAAGATCGTCAAACAAGGCCGGTGTCTTCAGGATTCGTTCTTTAGCCGAGTATCTTCGATCACCATGTCTTTAAACTCACTCGATTCGAAGATGTCGCCGCACTCGATGCATTCAACGAATTCGGCGTCTTCCTCACGGGCCACAATCTGCACGCGCGGGTGCTTGCACGCATTCTCGGCGCTGTTCTTGTCGGGGGATTGCGACGGCGGGATTGAAGTCATAAACCCCGGCCGATCACGCTCGGCGTTGGTAGCGCCGAAGTGAGTTTGCCGGAAATTGGCGGTATTTTAGCCTGACTGATTGGCTTGTCAAGTCTTTTCATAGAAAATTCCTTTCCCATTTGAGCCCATCGTGCGGACGCCATCCCGTCAAGAACGGTCAGAGAAATCCCACCCGCGGACTCTCCACTACCCGAAAATACGACTGAAAAGATCGCCATCCCATAAACCACTAAATACAATATAGTTACCATTAAATTGCGCATCCAACCATTCCCTGTACGAGGTTGCAATGCAACCCAGTTCCCCCTACAATAGTTATATCCGACTGAAAAGGTCGGATTTGCTACTCGGATTCCAAATGCTGAAGCTGACCAAGAAAGCGGATTACGGCTTGATGGCGATGAAGCACCTGGCCGAACATGCGCCTCATAGCGCATGCAGCGCCAAGGATGTCGCCGACGCCTACGGCATTCCGCAGGAAGCTCTGGCTAAGATTCTGCAGCGCCTGGTGAAAGCCGGCTTGCTGCATTCGCAGCACGGCATGAACGGCGGCTACACATTGGCACGCGACGCGGGAGAGATCAGCGCATTCGAAGTGATTCGGGCCATCGACGGTCCGTTGTTCATTACTTCTTGCATCACTATACGCGGCGAGTGCGATCAAACCGATCGTTGCACCATTCGCGAGCCCCTGCGCCGGGTCAACGAGAGCATCGAACAAGTATTGCGGCGCATCAGTATCTCAGAGATGAAAGAAGAACCGCATCAGCACGAGGAAACTGAAACGAAGAAACCGGATGAACTGGTCACGATTACATAAAAGGTAGGAGAGCAATCATGAGCACCGATGTAAAGACGATCCCCCAGGCAGAACACGTGGCTCCAAACGGAGTCAAGCTGCCTGTCTACATGGACAACCACGCCACTACGCCCGTCGATCCTCGCGTGCTGGAAGAAATGTTGCCCTATTTCATGGAAAAGTTCGGCAACTCCGCCAGCCGCAATCACTCGTTCGGCTGGGCAGGCGAAGAAGGCGTAGAAACCGCGCGCGAACGCATTGCCAAGCTAGTCGGCGCCACCACCAAAGAAATCATCTTCACCTCAGGCGCGACCGAGAGCGATAACCTGGCCATCAAGGGCGTCGCCGAGATGTACAAGGAAAAAGGCAATCACATCATCACTGCCGTGACCGAGCACAAAGCCGTTCTCGACACCTGCAAGCGCCTGGAAAAATACGGCTATCGCGTCACTTACATGCCTGTTCAAAAGGACGGCCTGGTCGATCTCGACGACCTCAAGCGCGCCATGGACGACAAGACGATCCTGGTCACGCTCATGGCTGCAAACAACGAAATCGGCGTGCTGCAACCCATCGCTGAAATCGGCAAGCTCTGCCGCGAGCGCGGAATCATCTTCCACAGCGATGCAACCCAGGCCGTGGGCAAGATTCCCATCGACGTGAACAAGCAGAACATCGACGTAATGTCGATCTCGGCCCACAAAATGTACGGGCCTAAGGGCGTCGGAGCATTGTATGTGCGCCGCAAGAATCCTCGCGTGCAGATTTCCGCCATCATCGACGGCGGAGGCCACGAGCGTGGCATGCGCTCTGGCACTCTCAACGTCCCCGGAATCGTAGGTCTGGGCAAAGCTTGCGCCATCGCGTCAGAGGAAATGGCCAAGGAATCCTGCCGCATGGCCGGCCTCCGCAACCGCCTTCGCGACAAAATCATGGGTGGGCTCGACGAGGTTTACATCAACGGCTCATGGGAGCATCGCCTGCCCGGCAACCTGAACATCAGCTTTGCCTACGTCGAAGGCGAATCTTTGCTGATGGGCATCAATGACATAGCAGTTTCGAGCGGTTCGGCATGCACCTCGGCGACGCTTGAACCATCTTATGTATTGAAGGCTCTGGGCACGGGGGACGATCTGGCGCACAGTTCCATCCGCTTCGGCCTTGGACGTTTCAACACCGAAGCCGAGGTCGACTACGTAGCCGACCGCGTTGTCGAAACGGTATCGCGCTTGCGCGAACTCTCGCCACTTTACGAAATGGCGAAAGAAGGCGTGGACCTGAAGAGCGTGAAGTGGGCAGCAGAGTAATGCAGCCGTAGAAACATTGCTTGCAATGTTTCTTCAGCGGTCAAATTTTAAGGAGAAATAAATCATGGCATACAGCGACAAGGTTCTAGACCACTATTCCAACCCGCGCAACGTAGGCTCCATGGACAAGAACAGCTCCGAGGTCGGAACTGGCCTCGTCGGCGCGCCTGAATGCGGCGACGTAATGAAGCTGCAGATCAAGGTCAACCCGCAAACCAATATCATCGAAGACGCGAAGTTCAAGACATTCGGCTGCGGCTCGGCCATCGCATCTTCGTCGCTCGCCACCGAGTGGGTGAAGGGAAAAACGGTTGAAGAGGCTCTGCAGATCAAGAACACTGAGATCGTGAAAGAGCTCTCGTTGCCGCCAGTGAAGATTCACTGCTCGGTGCTCGCCGAAGACGCGATCCGCGCGGCCATCCACGACTGGAAAAAGAAGCAGGAAGTAGCGCAACCGACAGCCGTAGCCGCGCAGTAACAGACGATTGGAGGACGGGCGTCTCGCCCGTCAGACGCGCAGCGTCGAATGTAGGCGCAGCGTCCAGTGTAGGCGCGGGCGTCCTCGCCGTGCAGAAGGCAAGATTTCGGAAGTCAAACTATGAACGCAACAGCAAATGCAGCGCCGGCCAAGGGTGTCCAGGTAACGGACAAAGCGCTGACGAAAATCCGCACCGCCATCGTGAAAGAGGGCATCTCGCCCGAGCAGGGCGGATTGCGCCTGGGCGTGCAGGGCGGAGGATGCTCCGGGTTGAGCTATAACATTCGCTTTGACACGCAACCGCGCGACCGCGACCGCATCTTCCAATTTGGCGACGTGCGCGTCTTTGTCGACCCGAAATCGTTCATCTATCTGCACGGCATGACCCTGGATTATCAGGAAACGCTCATGCAGCAAGGCTTCGTGTTCGTGAACCCGAATTCCTCGAAGTCCTGCGGATGCGGCACGTCGTTCTCGGGCTGATGGCGATGTTCTAAAGAGCTTCCACGGCTATTACGGAGTGTCATCCCGACCGGAGCTTCTCATTCCCGAAGGGATGAGAAGCGCAGTGGACGGACCTGCTGTTTCGCTCCTACTAAATTGAAAATGTTCTAGCCGAATGAGCCCATGCGAAAAAGCGAACGGATTGATCCATGACGATTGAATCCAACACGAGTTCCCTGGCAACAATAGGCGAAACTACATCCAGTTGCTGGTCGTGTGGCACCATGCGAGCCGTCCAGTTCTGCAGCGCCTGCGGCAAGGTCCAACCTCCGAAGCCGGTAGACTACTTCACGTTTTTTGCCCTGCCGCGCAAGCTGCACCTCGATACCGCTCTTCTGGAACGCGAGTTTTACGAGCTGAGCCGCAAGCTGCATCCCGACCTCTGCGCCCGAGCAGACAAACGAGAGCAGGAATGGAGCCTGGAGCAGAGCTCGCTCCTGAACGACGCTTACCGAACCTTGAAGGATCCGATCAGGCGGACAGAATACTTGCTGCGGCTGGAGGGCGTGGAACTCGAGGAACAGTCCAAGGCGGCCACCGAAAAAGCGCGATCCACGGGCGAGATCAAAAAGCAGGTCGTGCCTCCAGACCTGCTGGAAGAAGTTTTTGAACTGAACATGCAACTGGAAGAACTTCGCGCCCAGAAAAAACTCGGCGAAGACGACCCCGCGCTGGTTGAAGAAATCGGCAAACAAAAGCTGGAACTGGAACAGAAGCAAGACTCGCTGGCCGAAGAACTGAAAACATACTGGAGCAATTGGGATGAGTTGGTCGATAGCGGCACAGAAGAGAATCGCCGCAAGATCCGTGACAAAATGCTAGACCTGCTGAACCGTCGCTCCTACATAAGAAACTTGGTTCGAGATGTAAGTGAAGTGCTGGAGAATTGAGTGATTGAATCACTGACTCATTGCATGGGTTGGCCCGCGCAATTGGCTCAATGATTCAATCACTCAATGATTCAATGACTCCTGACCGCATCGTCGGAATCGATCTAGGCACCACGAATTCTCTCGTGGCCTTTATGCAAGGGGAAAGCCCTGTCGTGATCCCAGGCGAAGACGGCGTGAACCTCGTACCCTCGGTCGTCGCGCTCGATGAACGCGATCAGATCATCGTGGGCAACGCCGCGCGCAAGTATTTGATCGAGACTCCGGAGCGCTCCGTCTACTCGATCAAGCGCCTTATGGGCCGTGGCCTTGAAGATATTCGTGAAGAGCTCAAGCTGTTTCCGTTTCATCTCGCGGACGATCTGCAAGCCGGAGAAGTCCTGCGCATCACGCTGGGACAGAAGACCTTCACGCCGCCGGAAATTTCCGCGTTCATTCTCCGTCAGCTCAAACGCAACGCCGAGCGCTTTTTCAACGCTCCCGTCACCAAAGCTGTGATCACCGTGCCGGCCTACTTCAACGATGCTCAGCGGCAAGCCACCAAAGACGCAGGCCGCATCGCCGGTCTCGAAGTGCTGCGCCTGGTCAACGAACCCACAGCCGCATCTCTCGCCTACGGACTGGACAAGAAGCAGAACGGCATCGTCGCCGTCTACGACCTGGGCGGCGGAACTTTCGACATTTCCATCCTTAAACTGCATGACGGCATCTTCGAAGTCATCGCCACCAATGGAGACACCCACCTCGGCGGCGACGACATCGACAATCTGCTGATCAAAATTGCCATCGACGACATCCTCGGCGACGCAAATCTGGATGTTTCTCGCAACGGTGAAATCGTCGCCACAATTCGCAAGGCCGTCATCGAGGCCAAGATCGCGTTGTCTTCGGAATCAGCCACGGAACTGGATATTGAACTACCCCGGGGCAAACGCTACCAGCGCGAAATCACTCGCGAGCAGTTCGAGCAACTGATCCAGCCCATCATCGACCGCACCGTCGGACCGTGCAAGCAAGCGCTGAAAGACGCTGGGCTAAAGCCGCAGCAAATTGACGAAGTCGTGCTGGTCGGTGGTTCAACGCGAATCCCCAAGGTGCGTGCGCTGGTCGAGGAATTATTTCAGCGCAAGCCGCACACCGATCTCAATCCCGATGAAGTAGTCGCCTTGGGCGCGGCAGTGCAAGCCAACATTCTCGGCGGCGGTTCTGAAGCCACCGAGAACATGCTCCTGCTCGACGTCACACCGCTGTCGCTTGGCATCGAAGTCGCGGGTGGGGTGACCGACAAAATCATTTTGCGCAACTCGACCATCCCAGCTTCGGCAACGCAGTATTACACGACGCAGATCGACGGCCAGGCCAACGTTGCCATTCATGTCCTGCAGGGCGAGCGCGAGATGGCGAAGGATTGCCGCTCCCTCGCACGCTTCGATCTGAAAGGGATTCCGCCGATGACCGCGGGCATGGCGCGTATCGAAGTCAAATTCCTGATCGACGCCAACGGCATCCTGCACGTCTCCGCCCGCGAGCAGCGCAGCGGCAAGGAATCCGAAATCGAGGTCCAACCCAGCTACGGGCTGACCGACGATCAAGTCGAGGGCATGATTCTCGATTCCTTCGACTACGCCGAAGAAGATTTCCGCCAGCGGCAGGTAATTGAAGCGCGGAATGAAGCCGATACGATTCTCGCCGCCCTCGAAAAAGGCAAGAAGAGTCCAGCCTGGGGCGACCTCACCAGCGACGAGAAAAAGAAGATCGCTAAATTAGAAAAAGCGTTGATCCAGGTCAAGAGTGAAGATGACCACTCAGCAATCCGGAAAGCGATCGAACTCTTGAACCAAGGCACAATGCGCCTCGCGGAACTGATGATGGACACAGCCGTGAGCACCGCATTGAAAGGCAAAACTATGGACGAAGCCGATATGGGTGAAGCGCCGGGGGTGGGGCACCCTGTGGCCAAGGCAGATTTCAAATGATTGATTCATCCGAACAGGAGCAGAACGTGCCTAAGCTCACCTACGCAATCGAGTTCGTCGCGGACATGAATCGCGCCGTAAAGTTTTACCGTGACGTAATCGGGCTTCCCCTGAAGTTTGAATCTCCCGGTTGGAGTGAGTTCGCTACCGGCGACGCAACCCTGGCTCTGCATCCCGCTTCGGAAAAGAATCCCGCGGGAAAAGTTGAGCTTGGTTTCAACGTAGCCGACCTGCAGAAGTTCTATGAAGACATGCGAGCCAAAGGTGTGAAATTCCCCATGCCTCCGACCAAACAAGACTTCGGCGGAACGTTAGCGCAATTTGAGGATTCGGAAGGCGCGCATGTGAGTGTGGGGGCAAGCTAAGGAGAGGTG
Source organism: Terriglobales bacterium (assembly GCA_035604895.1). Classification (GTDB taxonomy): domain Bacteria; phylum Acidobacteriota; class Terriglobia; order Terriglobales; family Acidobacteriaceae; genus JABDBE01. The sequence continues at coordinate 8,779 of DATNHO010000147.1, forward strand.
GAACGATATGTCTGAGGAAAAGATACAAAGTGCGGGCACTGCGACGGCGGACGCACCCGGCGAGAACACTGTGCAGCTAACTTTCTTGCCCGAAGGCAAGACCGTCGAGTTCGAGCACGACAAGCTTCCCTACAAAGATCACGGCAAAGAACAGTCGATCCTCGACGTGGCCCTGAACTATGGCGTCCGCCTGGATCACGCCTGCGGTGGCAACTGCGCCTGCACCACCTGCCACATCTGGGTTAAGGAAGGCGCCGAGAATCTCTCCGAAATGGACGACGACGAAGCCGATCGTCTGGACATGGCAGCTGATTTACAGTTAAACTCCCGTCTCGGGTGCCAGGCCGTCATCACCAAGCCCGGTAAAGTGGTGGTAGAGATTCCGTCGTGGAATCGCAATTACGTGTCAGAAGAACACTAGAAAAGCAGCAGTGAATACTTAGCACTCAGCATTTGGCCTCCAAAGTTCTTGTCGGTGGCCGCGAAAAAAAGCTAGCCGGCTGAGTGCTGACTGCTAAATGCTGAGTGCTGACTTCTCAAGGAGCCACATGCCAAAGGATCTAACCTGGGACAACGCAGAGGACATCGGCATCCTTCTCTCCGAGAAACACCCGCAACTGGAACCTCTGAACGTTCGCTTCACAGACCTGCACCGTTATGTTACCGAGTTGCCCGAGTTCAAAGACGATCCCAAGAAATCTACGGAAGGCAAACTCGAAGCCATCCAAATGGCTTGGCACGATGAGTTTCTAGACAGAACCCAAGCGTAGCTCGCGCCATTTCCCTGGCTCGCTTTTGCAAAAAAGACGTGACAAGCATTTTACTTGCGTGTGACAACCCTCCTTTTGCGCTGCTCTATTCTGCAATCACTCCTGAGCCTCACTGAGCTGCGGATTCTGCAAATCTTCTCCTCAAGTGAAAAAGGGCACGGCGTATACGCCGTGCCCTAATTTTCTGTTCCACAAAAAGTTCTAGCCCACCGTCGCCGGCACTGGCTCTTCTACGCTGGCCTCACGCAAGAACTTCGCCGCTTCTTCCGGCGGCGTCGGATTGATATAGAACCCCGTGCCCCACTCGAATCCCGCCGTCTTGGTCAGCTTGGGCATGAATTCGATGTGCCAGTGGTAGTGATCGTTAGTCGGGTCCTGCACCGGCGAAGTATGAATCACCAGATTGTACGGCGGATTGTCCAGCACCCGATCCGCTTTCATCAGCAACGTCTTCAGCGCCTTCGCCAGGTTCTCAAATAACTGCGACGACGAATTCTCAAACGCCGACTCATGCTGCTTCGGCAAAATCCAGGTCTCAAACGGAAAGCGCGGCGCGTAAGGTGCGAGCGTGAGAAAGTCCTGATTCTCGGCAACCACGCGAATTCCCGATTCCGTTTCCTGGCGGATCACGTCGCAGAACACGCAACGCTCTTTGTAAATGTAATACTGCTTCGCCCCTTCGATTTCTTCGACCACATAGATCGGAAGAATTGGCAAGGCGATCAGCTGCGAGTGCGCGTGTTCCAGCGAAGCGCCTGCGGCCTCTCCATGATTCTTGAAAATCAGAATGTATTTGAACCGCCGATCCTTTTTCAGATCAAGGATGCGATCACGGAAAGTCCAAAGCACATCTTCGATTCGTTTGGGAGGCAGCGTAGCCAGGGTCGCGTTGTGATCCGGAGTCTCAATAATTACTTCGTGCGCGCCCACCCCATTCATCCGGTCGAACATGCCCTCAGCCTGGCGGCTGAGGCTGCCTTCAATCCCAAGCGCGGGAAACTTGTTAGGCACAACTCGCACCGTCCAACCCGGCGTATCGCGCTGCGGCGGAGGTCCGCCATTCGGGTTCGGCCGATAAGCTTGAATCTCCGGCGGCGTCTTGCTTTCGTTCCCGTAGCAGAAGGGACAAAAGCCGCCTTTCAGTTTCACTCCATCACGGGCAAAATCGGTTGGACGCTTGGCGCGGTCCGTCGAAATAATCACCCACCGGCCTACAATTGGATCTTTTCTAAGCTCAGGCAAAGACTGAATCCTTTCAATAAGGGCTTATTAGGGTTCAACTCAAATGTCAACGCAATCTTTCATTTTACGCCACGGGGAAGGCATTCCGAAATAGCTCGATCAGCGGCTGGCTGGACTGACGCTCATAATACACGCTCACCACATCGAAACGCCACCGGCACGAAGGTGCCACGTGACGAAGGTACTCGTCGGCAACTGCCGCCAGCCCACGCTGTTTGTCGCGATCGACCGCGGCCTCGGCAGGTTTCACGGCACGCGTAGTGCGCGTTTTGACTTCGATAAAACACAACACATCTTTCTCCCAGCCAATCAGATCGATCTCGCCGCGCCGTCGTGCCGAGCGAAAGTTACGCGCCACCATCACGTACCCGAGGCGCCGCAAGTAAAAGTAAGCCGCTTCCTCACCGCGTCGCCCGGTCTGCTGATGCATGGGAGCGGCGTCGGCTGGGAGCGTTCGCTGCGCCACCCAGTCGAGCGCTTGGATCGAAGCCTGGGTGACTCGCCCCGAAATTCCTGAAAGAGAAAACGCTGAAGGCGTGACTGACTTCATCCAGTGATCGTACGGTCCGTAGAAAACATTCGATGTGACATGCATCACACAGAAAACAAAATGCCCAGAAGATGTTCCACGTGGAACGTTTCGCTTATTGTTCGCCATTGCGGATTTGAAAATTGGAACCGGGCGGATCAACTGAATGACCCGCCCCTGCAGCCGGCACAGCGGAGGAGGTCCGGTCCGGCTGGCTAAACTCCCTGGCTCACGATCGCGATCGATTCTTCGAGCGTGTCCATGGCGACGTCAGCCTCTTCCTTGGTCACGACGAGCGGCGGCGCAATGCGAATGGTGCTTGGGCCACAGCCGAGGAAAAGAATGCCGCGCTCGAAAGACAGTTGGATGATGCGGTCGCGTTCGGCCGCGGCGAACTCTTTGGTCTTCTTGTCTTTGACAATCTCTACGCCGATCATCAGGCCGCGTCCGCGCACATCGCCGACCAGCTTGTGTTTGCTCGGCCACGCCGCCATACGCTTCATCATGTGATTGCCGACTTCGGTTGCGTTGTGCAGCAGGCCGTCGTGCTCGATCACATCGAGCGTGGCCATCGCCGCGGCGTTGCATACGGGGTTGCCTCCGAACGTCGACGCATGTGAGCCGGGAACCCAGTCCATGATTTCGGCTTTGCTGATGGTGACGCCGAGCGGCATGCCGGAGGCAATGCCTTTGGCTGAGCAGACGATGTCGGGGTGTACGCCGGTGTGCTGGATGGCCCACCATTTCCCGGTGCGTCCGATACCGCTTTGCACTTCGTCGGCCACGAGCAGGATGCCATGACGATCGCAGATGCGGCGCAGTTCCTGCATGAAGACGGTGGGTGCGATTACGTATCCGCCTTCCCCTTGCACGGGCTCGACGAAGATGGCGGCTACTTCCTCGGGGGCAAGCGTGGTCTTGAACAGCTTGTCTTCGATGAAGCGGGCGCAGCCGAGCGCAAAAGCTTCGGCGTCCTGCGGCCCACCCTCGCATCCGCGATATACGTCGGGGTAGCGGATGTGGGTTACGCCGGGAAGCATTGGACCGAAGCGGCGCTTCTGCTGCGGCTTTGAGGCAGTGAGTGAGAGTGCTCCCATGGTACGACCGTGGAACGCGCCGTAGAATGCGATCACGTTTTGCCGCTTGGTGTGATAGCGGGCGAGTTTGAGAGCGCACTCGATGGCTTCGGCCCCCGAATTGCCATAGTAGATTTTGTGCGGACCGGGCATGGGTGCAATCTTCGAGAGACGCTCGGCGAGCGTCACCATGCTCTCGTAGTAGAAGTCGGTACCGGACATGTGGATGAGTTCGGCCGCTTGTTTCTGAATGGCGGCAACCACGTGGGGATGGCAATGGCCGGTCGAGACGACGGCGATGCCGGCGGAGAAATCGAAGAATTCGTTTCCGTCCACGTCGGTGACCACGAGGCCGCGTCCCTGCTTGGCCACAAGCGGATAGGACCGGGTATATGACGGTGAAATATATTGGGCGTCGCCTTCCAAAACCCGTTTCGCATTTGGTCCAGGCAGAGCGGTTTTGATCTTGGGTGCGACCAGAGTTTGAGTGGACATGGGATCCTCCGAAATGGTTTGTTGGTCGTTCGTCTTTGGTCGTTGGCTCGAGCGAACTTTAACTGAAGCCAGAATCGGACGAGGAGGATGGAAGAGTTAGTCGCTACCGAATAGGCTGGGGCGCGCCTGCGATGGCAACACTGCGAGATAGCGGCGCGGGCATACCAGAAAGTGGAGCCAGCACGCGGGCAGGTGCGAATTGGGATGTTGGCTGCGCATTCGGAATCATTCCACTTTGATTATAGCGCGCCAGCACTGCGGGCGTAACCCCCATAAGGGTTACTTTAGGCTAATCGACCTTGAGCGGCGCGCGCATCTGCCAGAAGCCTGTTTCTGGCCTCACCCTGCAACATGGATCGCTTTGGCGTGCAGACATGGTTAGTCCTTTACTGGGTTGAACTCCACCACTGTATCGCCCGACGGGATCGAGTTCACCCATGGAACCGATACCTGCTTCTCAGGATAATCGGAACCGGGCCCCAGATAGGTAAAACTGGGAAACACATAAGGAACGCCTTGCGACTGCAAGACCGAGTTCCGATCCGTTACCTGTAAATGCAGATGCGCCCCGGTCGCGTTGCCACTGTTGCCCAGGAGCGCCAGTGCATCGCCTCGATGAACGTGATCGTGCAGCCGCACCTTTATGCTTCCATTCTGCAAGTGGGCGAAAGTCACAAAGCGATTGGCCGCGATCCGTAGAATAATGTGATTCCCCGCAATGTTATCCAGCGTGACAGGCGGCAGGACCCTCGGGGTGTTATCCGCTATGCCATCGACTACCTCCGTGATCTCTCCGTCGGCCACAGCCAGCACTGGTTCGCCCCATCCCCACCAGTTCTCATTTTTCTTGGTTTCATCATGATGAGTATCGCCGTTTGGGCCGATCTTCACCCAGTCGATCGCGAATCGTTCGGGGGAATAAGTCTGGCCGTCAATCGCCATAATCGTCCGGCGGTGGCCGGAGTCGTTGACCGGGCCGTTCCCCGCGAGCCAAATGCCTCCACTGAATGGGGGACTCAACGTGGGAACCAGGTCCTGACTTACCGGCACCTGAAAATTCTGGAGCATCGCATCCGTCGAGCTGCCGTCTGCCGCCGCGGCCGAGAAGACCATTTGGTGCTTCAGGCTGGCGGGCATCGGGCGATTCGAGGGCAGTTCGATCCATACAAACACGACGCTGCGCGCTCCAGGCTCGATCACTCGAGTGTCCTTTGCTTCTCCTGCGGAACTCGCTGCACCGACACGGATCATCGCCGCCGATAGCTTTTCATCTTCGAGAGTGATGAGCGCCGCGGTGCCTTCGTCATTCCCAAACGCTTCGAAACGCTTGAGCGTCAGCGGAACCACGTCGAAATTCGTGACGTGAAGCTCGTAAACCAGAACTTTCCGTTTTTCGATGCTGACCGGAATTGGTGGCGAAGGACATGTTACTTCGACCCGTGGCCCCCGCTCTCGGGCGAGGCCTACGCCCAGCAGACCGCTCGCGATCAGGGAGACACAACAAACCCGAATGGCAGCAGTGAATGACACTTTGATAACCATCAGCATTGCTACTGTAAGCCTCCCGAAAACCGGTCTGACCACGTTTTGCATCATTTCTCCCCTCGCATCATTGTGTTAAATCTGCGGACTCAAGGATAGCCAGCCTATAATGTCGAACAGACGGAGAATACAGGCGATTGTTATCTCCGTCATAGAAAAACAGTGGTTTATACAGTCGTGAGAGGCTCATAAGACCCTTAACGGAGGAAAGATCAGTGATCGACGAGCTTGACCGCAAAATCATCCGCAGCCTCATCAGTGACGGGCGTATCAGCTTCCGCGATCTTGGTGAGCGTGTCCACCTGAGTCCGAACGCAACGGCGGAGCGGGTGCGCCGCATGCAATCGAGCGGGGTGATACGCGGCTTTGGCGCGCTCGTGAACTGGTCGCGCTTAGGGTATGTCGTGGAGGCGTATATAGATGTCAGGCTCCAGCCGGGGATGAGCACACAGAATTTTGAAGCTGCGGTAGCGAAAATTTCCGGGATCATGAGTGCCGCGGTGGTCACCGGCGAGTTCGACTTTCGGGTTCGGGTCGCGTGCCGGGATCACTCGGACCTCATGCGCGTCATCGAAACGCTGCGGGCGAAAGCTGGAGTTCAAGGGACGAGCAGCGCAGTCGTATGCCAGGAGATCAACTTGAGCAATAGATTGGCGTGAAGCTGGTTCCGCTTCGAACGGAATATCTAGCATCTCTGCGCGGGTTTCGCGTGTCTGATACTTATCTGTTGCCTGACGATCTTATGACCAATGCCCAGCGCCAGAGCCGGTTCGCGGTCGTCCTAGCCTTCGGGCTGGTGTATTTCTTTTGGGGATCGACTTATCTCGCGATTGACATTGCAGTCGAGCGTATACCGCCAGCGCTCATGTGCGGGGTGCGTTTTCTGATCGCCGGCGTTTTCATGTTGGCATTTTGCGGATTGCGCGGGCGCAACATCCGCTACAGCCCGCAGCAGCTAGCACGAATGGCGACGGTGGGTGTGCTCTTGCTCATGGGCGGCAATCTTACGCTCTCATATGCCGAAAAATATGTGGCTTCCGGCCTCGCGGCCTTGATCGTTGCGGTAACCCCGCTTTGGTTCCTGGTGCTGGATACGCTGTTGCTCGGGGATCACCATGTTTCCATTCGCGGCAAAGCTGGGCTTGGCTTGGGTGTAGTCGGGCTGGCGGTATTATTGTGGCCCGACCTGACCACAACGACTTCGTTCGGGCGGGTGCAGTTGTGGTCCTCGATCAGCCTGCTGGGCGGGTCGTTCAGCTGGGCTCTGGGTTCGGTGCTGGCCAAGCGCTGGAAGGCAGCGGACGTGGATCCGTTTTCGGCTACGGCCTGGCAGATGATCGCGGCGGGCTTAGCGAATCTGCTGTTTGCGGCCGGCGCGGGAGATTTCTCGCGGGTGTTGTGGACGCCGCGCGGCATCGGCGCCACGGTGTATCTGGTGGTTTGCGGATCGTGGATTGGGTACACCGCCTATATCTGGTTGTTGAACCACGTGCCTACCGCAAAGGTTTCGACCTATGCGTATGTGAATCCGGTGGTGGCGGTTTTTCTGGGATGGCTGGTGCTGCACGAGCGCGTCGATGGTTACATCCTGGCGGGCAGCGCAATCGTAGTGGCGTCCGTGATTCTGGTGACCAGCGCGCAGGTGGTGAAGAAGCCAGCGGTAAAGGAGATGGCGATGGTGGAGACTACGGGAGATTGAGAGAACCAGCCTTTGGCATTTAGCAGTTGGCATTTAGTCAGGGTGTTCCTGTCCCAGGCTTCGCAGAGAACTTTGACTCTTCTGTTAGTGTGTTTGGAATCGTTTCTTGAGTGGGACGCAGCCCAAAAGGCTAATTGCCAAGTGCTAACTTCAAGTGCTGAACGTTTATGATCGGCGAGAAACAGCCTATCACGACTACGTTGGTTGGAATGAACGTTGCTGTGTTCGCAGCGATGGCGCTGATGGGTGTGTCTCCGGTCAACCCAACCTCAGCACAACTGGTGAAGTGGGGAGCGAATTGGGGGCCGCTTTCTCTGGGCGCGGAGCCTTGGCGGATGCTGGCTTCGAACTACATTCATATTGGGATCGTCCACATCCTGCTGAACATGTGGTGCCTGTGGAATCTGGGTTTTCTGGCAGAGCGAGTTTTCGATCCGTGGACGTATGTGCTTACCTACACCTGTTGTGGACTTGCGGGTAGTTTGGCGAGCCTGTGGTGGCATCCGATGACGGTTGGCGCGGGGGCCTCGGGAGCGATTTTTGGACTGGCCGGAGCTTTGATCACGGCTCTTTATCTTGGCCATTTGCCGATTTCCAAGCAGGCGATGCAGGGGACGCTGAAAAGTCTTTTGACTTTCGCCGGCTACAATTTGTTCTTTGGCGCGGCAGTTCGGGGGATTGATAACTCGGCTCACATCGGCGGGTTGCTGGCCGGCCTGGCGCTTGGCGCAGTTTTGGCGAAACATCTTACGAACCAGCCGGAAATTCGTGATGGATGGCGGCGGGGAGTTTTTATCGTGGCCGGGGTCGTGCTGGTTTTGGCGTTCCTGGCGGTGAAGCATTTGAACGGAAACCTGATGTTGCGATAGCGCTTCTGCGGGGTGGTTACACGAGCGTGGACGCTCGCGTCACAACAGTCAAATTATCAGTGACGAGAGTTTTACTTGTCCAAGAATTGGACATGTGCTCGGCGTGACAACATGGGGTCTGTGGGCTGGCGCTAAATCCGTTACAATTGAAGAAGCGGTTTGCTCGATCAGTAGTTATGAGCGCTCTTCATAAATTGCAGACATCTCCTGCCAGCCACTCGCCGTCTTATAAGGAGATGGGGGGGCCTACGCCGCGTCGTGCTCCACGGGTACTGGTGGTGGATGATAATCCGGACACCAGGATGCTGATGCGCGAGCTGCTGGGCACTCGCGGTTATGAGGTAGTTGTAGTTCCGGACGCGTTCCAAGCAGAGACTGAGATTCGCCGCGAGCTTCCCGACCTGATCCTTTCCGATGTGGTGATGCCCGGCAAGTCGGGATATGAGCTTTGCCGCGAGCTCAAGGAAAATCCCGCTACCCGGCTGATTCCCGTGGTGCTGATTACCGGGCTGAGCGATCGTGAAGACAAGCTGCGCGGAATCGAGGCCGGGGCTGATGATTTCCTGAACAAGCCGATTTTTTCGGAAGAGCTGTTTGCCCGGGTTAAATCACTTCTCAAACTTAAAGAGTTCACCGATGAACTGGAGACAGCCGAATCGGTGCTTTGCACGTTGGGCCTGAGCGTGGAGAGCCGCGATCCTTATACCGAAGGTCATTGCGAACGGCTGGCGGAGAATGCCAGCAACCTGGGGCGCCATCTTGGCTTGAATGAAGAGTCGATTGTGGCCTTGCGGCGGGGCGGGTACTTGCACGATCTGGGGAAAATCGCGGTCCCTGATGACATTTTGAAGAAGGGAACGAACCTCACCGAAGAAGAATGGGCCATCATGAAGCAGCATCCGGTGACCGGGGAGAATATCTGCCGGCCGCTGAGGTCGCTGCGGTTGGTGCTGCCGATTATTCGCAATCATCATGAACATTCGGACGGCAGCGGGTATCCGGATGGATTGCAGAAAGTCGAAATTCCTCTGCTTCCACGAGTGCTGCAGGTGGTGGATGTGTACGATGCGCTGCGGACGGCGCGTCCTTACAAGCCAGCGCTAGGGCATGAGCATGCTGCTTTCACCATGCGTCAGGAAGCTCGAGGGGGGCTTTGGGATGAGGAGTTAGTGGCGGAATTTTTGTCCATGTTGGAGAAGCAGAAGCAGGTGGCGTAAGCGGCTTCAGGCTTTTGGATTTCTCTTCTGAGCTTCCTTCCTATTGATTCCGGTTGTTTGATTTTCACCTAAGCAGCGTGACCTGCGGTTTTTACTTTTGTGGGCTTGCGCTTGAATGAGAGCACGGCATCATCGAGCGTGAGATGAATGTCGAAAACTGAGAGCAGGTTTGTCAGCTCGAGTAACTGTCGAATCCGTGGATTGGCGCCGGCCAGTTTCAGCCAGCATCCGCTGGCTCGGATCCACATGTGGACGACCACCAACTCGCCGAGGCCGGCGCTGTCCATCACCTCCACGCCGCTGAGGTCGATTACGATTTGCCGGGTTTCAGGCAGAAGCTCGGCGATTTTTTCGGAGAATGCCGCTGCTTCGTCGCGGTAGGTGAAGCGGCCCCTGCAGCAGAGAATCTTGACGTCGTCGATTGCGCGCGTTTCCAGATCTAACTTCAACTTGCCCTCCTTGCCTGGACGGCGAAAGCTTGCGAACCCCTATCTTGAAAGTTTGCTTGGGAAGTTAATGATACCGGTTGGATGTTGGTGGATCGGTTGCGCGACTGTGAAAATCTGATTAAATGTTTGAGCCTGAAAAAGGGACGGCGACCACTACATCCTCGATTCGAGCTGGAAGCACGACCGGGGTCGTGATTCATTTCTAGGACGGGCCCTGGCGCAACAAATCAGACTATGGTTTCAATTTGCATGGGAGCAATTGTGCGCTTTGCGCATTGTTCCAGAATGGCCGGGACTTCGAAGAGGGCTCGATTGGAATATGTGCTCGTGTTGCGGCGGAATTCGTTGAACGTCGGACCCTGCAACAGGCGCTGAACCGTGGGCGCGATTTCTCGAAAGCTGGTCACGACGATTCCGAAACCCTTCTCGGTCAGCCATTGCGCGTTGTATCGCTCTTGAGGAAGTGTTTTGGCGTTACATTCGACGATTACAGGCAAGTGGAATTGCAGGGCTTCGCTGATTGAGCCGGGACCTGGCTTGCCAATGAAGAAATCGGCGAGGGCCATGTAGGACTCGACGTTCGCGGTGAATCCTTGAACCAGCATCGGCTTCTGGGTTTTCAGGCTCTTGAGCTGGGCGGCGAGTTCATGGTTATGTCCGCAGATCAAAATCAACTGTACGCCGCTGTTGCTCTCGTTGAGTTTCTTGGCAATGTCAAGCATGGCTCGAGACCCGTGGCCTCCGAAGAGCACAATCCCGGTTGGACAATCGGGTTCCAGGCCGAGCCGTTTGCGTTCAGAGACGCGATCGACAGCGGTCTTGTGATAGAACCTGGGCTTCAAAACCATTCCTGATGTTTCAAAGACGCGGTCTGCGGGGTGGCCCATAGCGAACGCTTGCGCCTTTGCCCGTTCAGTTGCAACGATGATGTATTCGGACTCCCGCTCAATCCAGAAGTGAGGCGGGTAATCTGCCAGATCGGTCAGCAGGGTAACAAAAGGAGTTTCCTCGGGCCTTCGCAGGCTCTCGGCCAGGGCGCGATTGAAGTGCGGAATCACCGAGACAACCAGATCTGCCGGATGTTCCGACCAATAACTTCGCAGCGACTTCACCAGCCAGGGATGAGCGAGGCGAATCGTTCCCAGCAGAACCTTCAGCAGTTGTGGCGTGAACCGGGTCCAGCCCTTTCGGAGAATCAGATTGTAAATATCCTCAATGTGCAGACCGGTAGCACGATGCATCACGTCGAGCGGGGCGAGTAATTCCTGCACGTTCAGCAGACTGACGTCCCAAGGCTGGTCTTGCGTTGCGAGAGTCGCCTTCAGTGCGTCCGCTGTGCTGCGGTGCCCTCCACCGGCGTGGTGAAAAACGATCGTCAGTTTACGCAAGAGTCTCCTGACCGGGCCTCGTCGGCGTCAGCTGCCAATATTTTCGAATTCGGCATCTTCTGGGAGTACGGGTTCGCCGGCGAGTTCCGTAATTGCTGAATCTGTTTCATCTTCGGTGGAATCGTGATCGTCCAGCGGCTTCTGATATTCATGAATTCGCACTCCCGCAGCGTCAATCGTGATGTACGTAAGCCTTTGATCGACCCATCCGCCCGCGTTGTAGTAGTGGATGCCGTCCTTCTCCTGATGCATGGCCTCGTGAGTATGGCCGCAAAAAATGCGGCTGGCCTTGTGCAGGCGGGCGTGAAACAGCGCACCTGACGCCACTTTGTGCGACATGCGCAGCCAACGCGTGTTGATGCGATCAATAAAGCGGGCCACCGGCTTGCCCTTGAGATCAAGCCGTTGCAGCAACAGATAGAGCAGCGTCCCAAAATAATTGAGGCGAAGATTGTTGGCCAGGAGCCGGTCGAACTGGTGGCCGTGAATAGCAAGATGGCGCATGCCGGCGTATTCCCAGACGTATTCCTGGTACACGCGCACGCCGACAAGGTGAGACATAATGTCGGCGAGGCCCTGGTCGTGATTGCCTTCGACCCAAACCACTTCCAAATCGCGCTTGGGATTGGAGAGCTTGCGGATGTATCCGAGAAATTTCCAGTGTTCTTTGGTAAGTCTACGGAAATTGAGGTCGGCAAAAATGTCGCCGAGCAAGATGAGCCGGCGAAAGCGGTTTTCCTTCAACACGCGAGTGGCCTCGCGCGCGCGGCTGGTTTCCGATCCCAGATGGACGTCGGAAAGGATCAGCGTATCGTAGGCGGGCGGATCCATACCTCAATTTCTAGCGCGGGAATGTTACGGGATGATGAAATGTAGGTAACAATACGGTAAACAAGTATCCACTAAGGTAGCAATTACCTAGTTACTGTGCGAGCAAAAAACTGCGCAGTTTTGGCCAATGAACAGCTTGGGCTATTTCTGAACGGGCGGCACGTATTCCTTGGGTGGAGCTGCGCCTACGCCGAAAAAATACTGCTCCATCTGTTGAACAATGGCCTGCTGATCTTCACGGCGAGCGGGGTTCAGGCGATACTCGTTGAGCAACATCTTGCAGAACTCCGTCCAGCCTCGCCAGGCTTCCGCGGAAACATTGTCATAAATCTTCTTTCCGAATTCCGTGTCAAAGGGTGGCTCATCCAAGCCGGGAAGTTCCTTATGCAACTTGACGCAAAAAACTTTGCGCTCCGCCATAGTTTTCCTCTGTGTTCTCTCTGAAAAATTATCTCATACGAAGGCGGATTAGGCCTCGGGCTCGCGCAAATTCCCAGTCCCGGTCTACTGCAGGAATACGACCAGAATTCGTCCGTCTGAAGTGTAGCCATCGCCCGTCGCGTTCTTCGCTTGCTGCACGGGATTGAGCGGGAGGTAGTAGGACATACTCTTCACTTTGCTTCCCTTTTGCAGGCTGCTGCCAATATTTTCCTTTTCGCCATCCACGTTGGGGTCGATCTTGTGGGTGACGTTCCCATTGCGTTTGTCCTTGGCGAAGCCGATGTCGTGCGTTCCAGCGCCCACCCACACGGTTTGTCCATTCCACGTGAAGGGCGCCTTCCATAGTCGGAAGTGATGCCGGCTTGCGACCATGGCGATCGGTTCGGCTTGCTCGTAGCCGAAATCCTGGGGACGATTGAACAAGTAGAGGGTGCTCATAGGCATTGCCAGGTAGTCCTTGCTTTCGTAGGTCATCATCGCGGCTTCGACGACTGCCTTCTTGTCGTCGGTGTCGGCCACATGCCAGTTGGCGGCGTCGAGCGCACTCTGCACCTGCTTCTCCGAACCGATGAGAACGAAATTCACCATGTCTCCGAGGTTCTTGAACTGATCGTTGACGCGGCGCGGCAGGCCATCAATATCCTTGCGAAGGCCAGCGTCCAGAGGAGCGTCAGAGATTTTCAGAGCGGGGGTCACAGCCGCATTCGCCGAACCGCCGGGTTGGACGCCAAATTGTCCGGCGAGAAATGTCTCGGCGGCGCTTGCCAGTTGCTGCTTGAGAACGGTTCCGCGGTTCGACTCCGCTTGCTCCTGGCGATGAACTTTGACTGCAAAGCTTCCTTTGCAGGGTGGTTTTTCGCCCGTGTTGATCCCCAGAAACAAATGGCCGGGCGCATCAACCTTAACTTCCTGGCTGCTCCCAACCAGAACGGGAACTGCTTGCGCCTGGAGTTTCGCGATAAGAGCTCCCGGCAACGCACTAGACACGGGGAGCCCTTGCGCGGAGGCTCCGCTCACGCCTTGCGGATCACAGATCTTTGCGCCGCTGGCGGAAATCTCGAGAACGTCACCGGTTTGCAGATCTATGCCCGTATCCGTCCAGGGCTGTGTCGTCGAGACGTCAAAGGTGTAATCGTTGCCGGTCGCCGCGGGGGCAGAGGGTACAGTTTGCGCGATGCCCTGACACACGCCGAGAGATGCGATGGCTAAAACGTTGAGCGACGGAATCCAGCGCTTCATGAAAACCTCCGGGATGAACGCGAGCCTCCAAGGATGATGGCTCAGCGTATGCCTCTATTATGTATTATCCACCACGCAGACAGAGCTTGACACTCAGAACCAAGCGAGGGTCGCTATTCGCATTTGCCTGTGCCGTGGCACTTCCGCCGAGACGATGAGCAGTTGCCGGGTTCGGCCAACTTGCCGTCGGGCCCAATACAGGTTTGGGTACGAATGCACCAGAACAAGCCTTCATTCGAATGAGGCACGGTTGGGTCGGCCTCGGCGAGAATGAATTGAGCCTTCCAGCGAAGGGCAGGGCAAAGGTCGGGATGGCTGGTGTTGAAGCGATCGGATTCCTGAACGGGCGATTGTCTGATCACGCGGCACCTCCCGACGCAGCTTTCAGGATGGCTCGTTTGACGGCAACTTGAGCGAGCTGAACTTTGTAAGCGTTGTGACTCAGCGGCGTCGCGCTCTGCAGCGCGGCATCGGCTGCCGCTTTCGCAGCGTCCTCCCCAATGCTTTTTCCCATCAAGGCGCGTTCGGCTTCGGACGAACGCCACGGCACCGGCGCCACATGCCCCAGCACTACGCGAGAGGATTGCACAGTCGAACCGTTCATACTCAGGCTCACCGCGGCTACGGCCAGCGGCCAGTCAAACGCTTGCTTTTGTCGAATTTCGTAATGTGCGACTTTCATTTCATTGGCTGGTGGCACGATCACTTCCGCGAGCAACTCGTTCGGCAGAAGATCGTGCTCGCGCTCGGCCGCAGTCTTTGGGATGACGTAAAACCGCTCCAAGGGGAGTTCGCGGGAACCTTTGGATCCAATTACCCGAATCGAAGTGCCATACGCGATCAGCACTGGAACAATCGAAGATGGACTGACAAACTTGGCGGGGCCGTCGTTACCGAGGATCGCGTGATAACGGTTTTCGCCTTCGGTGACGAGGTCTTTACCAGATTCGTTCTTCGGCAGGAGCCCAAAGCCGCCCCGAAAATACCAGCAGCGCGGACGCTGGCAGAGATTGCCGCCAAGCGTTGCCATATTGCGAATCTGCGGGCTGGCTGCATCGTTGATCGCCTCGGCCAGTGCGGGATAATCCCTGGCCACATTCACATTGTCAGCCAGTTCGCCCAGCGTGGTGAGCGCGCCCATGCGAAGTCCTTGGGGCCCGGCCGTGACGCCGCTCATTTCCTTGATCTGTTTAATATTCACCAGGCGTTTCGGATGCACGACGTCATCCTTCATCAGGGCCAACAGATCAGTGCCGCCAGCCAGGACTTCAGCCTGTCCCCAAGTTGCGCCTAGCAGTCCAACCGCTTGCTCCTTGGTGGTCGGACTCGCGTATTCAAACGATCGCATCACGCACCTGCTTTCTGGGTCACGTTTAGTGCCGCGAGCACTTTGTCGGGAGTGATGGGCAAGAACGAAACCCGCGCGCCGATCGCGTTCGCCACCGCATTCGCAATCGCAGCGCCGGGCGAGATTACCGGCGGTTCACCCAATCCGATCACGCCGCGCTCGTCGTAGCCCTTGCCCGTCATCATGTGAACCACGAGTTCGGGAATATCGTTGAGCCCGGCCAGTCGGTAGAACTCCATGTTTGGATTCAACATTCGGCCGGTCGCCTGGTCCATCACTTTTTCTTCGAACAATGCGTAGCTGATGCCCATGGCCAGGGCGCCATAGCAACTGCTCTCCGCGGTCTTGAGGTCGATGATGAGACCGCAATCCTGCACCGCAACCATCTTCTTTATTTTCACGATGCCAGTTTCGAGATCTGCTTCAACGTCGGCCATTCCCACTCCGCCAACACCACTGTTTGTGAGGTCGGGATGATTCTTGCTGGGAAGCTGATCGTTGTGTCCGCGCGCCGTCAGCGGCATGGCGCCCATCTTCGAACAAGCCTGCTTCCACGTCAACGAACGCCTGGGGTCGCCCTTCACTCGAACCGTGCTATTAACGCACTCGAGATCTGCAGGCTGGGCGTTGAGAGCCGGTGCAACTTTCGCGAACAGCGCTTCGCGCGCATCCACGGCGGCGCGGCGAGTGGAGGAACTCACGCCGCCTGGCGTAGTCGAACCGCCGGACCCGCCGGAGGGAGGATAAAGCGTGTCGCCGATGTAGAGATTGATCGCCTCGATCGGGATGCCCAGGGTTTCGGCTGCGACAATGACGATCGTGGTGCGTGTACCGGTGCCGAGGTCCTGCGTTCCCATTTTTATATCCACTGAGCCATCAGGGTGGATGGTGAGATCGCAATCACTCTCGTGACCGCGTCCGCCCCAGGTGTGAATCGAAAGCCCGAGACCGCGCGCGATATGTCCGGAAACATTTTGCCCGCGTGGACGCCATTTCTCTTTCCATCCCATCAGGTCTGCGGCGATGGCTAACTCCTCGCGATAAACGTCGCGTCGCGGCCCGGCAATCTCAAGGTTCTTCAGCCAAAGATCGAGAGGATCCATGTTGAGTTTGGCTGCCAGATCATCGAGTGCACCCATGGTGATGACGGCTGCCTGCGGATGATTGGGAGCCCGCCAGGCGCGAGCCGGGCCAATGTTGGTGCGTATCGCAGTATGTTCTTTGTGCTGGTTGGGGATGCCGAAAACGTATGGAACGGGCGGCATTCCGCCTCCGCCCGGACCGCCGGTTCCCCAGGATTGCGATTGCCATGCGGTGATGGTGCCGTCTTTTTTCGCTGCGACTTTCACGCGCGCGTAAGCCGAAGGTCGTGCACCCGCAACTTTCAGTTCCGCGTCGCGCTCAAGCATGATGCGCACCGGTTTGCCGCCTGCTTTTTTTGAAAGCCGGGCCGCGGTTATGTCCCAGCGATCGGCGGCGAATTTGCTGCCAAAACCGCCGCCGATGTTGTCCTGATGCACTCGAATATTGGCTGCGGAGACCCCAAGCGGGTCCGCCATTTGTGCGGCGATGCCGGACACGTTCTGCGTGGAGATGTGGGTGAACAAATGGTCTTTGTCAGTCCACTCGGAAACCGAACCGTGAGGCTCCAGGCAGCAGTGAACAATCACCGGGGCGCCGTAAAGACCCTCCGAGACGACGTCGGCCTCCGCGAATGCTTTGTCAGGATCTCCGTGAGTCTGTGCGGCAGTTTTCTGATAGGCGGAATGGCCGCCGCCCTTGGCTGCGTGATACGAGGCCTGCCGGATGGCCGCGAGAACGGCATCGGACGCGCCCTCACCCTTCATGTCGTTCAGGAAGTCATCGTCAACTTTGAACGCGACGCCGTACTCTTGAAGAGACTGAGCCAACTGCGCGTCCGGCACTTGGTTGCTGATGGCGTCGTCAATGTCATCTTCGCTCATCGGCCCGGCGGCCTCGCCGGCGCCAGCGGGAGGTTCGGCGTCACTGACTAGATATGACATTGGTTGATAGTTGACTCGAATCAAACGAACTGCGTCTTCAGCCGTGGATTCGTCAACCGCGGCGACTGCAACGATTTCATCGCCCGCCCATTGAGCCGTCGTGCCGGGCTTCTGAATGATCTCGACCGCTTTCACACCCGGCAGTTTTTCGGCGGCGCTGGTGTCGATGCTCACGATCTTCGCTTTCGCGTAGGGCGAGCGCAGAATCTTGCCGAAGAGCATGTTCGCGCCGTGGTAGTCGTAGGTGTATTTGGCACGGCCGGAAACTTTGATCGGCGAATCCACGCGTGAAATGCGCTTGCCAATCAAGGTGCGATGCTCTGCGTCGGGCCAATTGTAGTCCGGCATGGCTCAGGCTCCTTTCTGCGTCGTCTGCGCAATTGCAAGATGGATTCCGTGATAGGTACCGCATCGGCAAAGATTTCCACTCAGGCCGTGACGAATTTGCTCGGGAGTTGCATCAGGATATTTGTCGAGTACAGCTTTGAAAGCCACAACGAAACCGGGCGTGCAGAAACCGCACTGCGAAGCGTCGTTGTCGACGAACGCCTGCTGGATGGAATGGAGGGTCTCGCCCTGCATCAGAGCTTCGACTGTCGTGATGGTCTTGCCCTGCGCCTCGATTGCCAGCACCGAGCACGCATACACTGCTTTGTTTTCGATCATCACCGTGCAGGCGCCGCACTCGGCACGATCACAAACGCGCTTGGCGCCAGTGATTTCCAGTTGATCGCGGAGGGCGTCCAGCAGCGTGACGCGCGGCTTGAGTTGCAAGGCATGTTTCTGCCCGTTGACGATGAGTTCAACCGGAACTTTGCCCGGGCCATAAACTTTCACCGGTTCACCAGCGGCTTGCACAACCTTGGTCCCAAGAATCGGCACAGCCGCCGCAGAAATGGTGGAAATCTTCAGGAAGTCACGGCGGGAAACCCCGGAATTCTCGTCAACTTTTTCTTTGGGCTCGTCTTTCAATGGATGGTCTTGCATTCATAATCTCCGGGCGGTTTTGCGGTACTAGAGAAGAATTAGACAAGATGAAACAGCTTCGGTTAGCGGAGTTGGATGCGTGATTGCAACCGTTAGTTTGCTCCTCCGCAATCAGAAAAGTATACAACCGCGAGTCACGCGGGATCGGCGATTACCAACTGATGACTGCAACTCTCAATTGTTTGCCGACTCTTAAGGCCAATTTCTTAGGCGACGGAGGAGTAAGTACAATTCGCGGGTCGCTGACGACTTCGTTGTCGATCCGAACTGAGCCTTGCTTTAGCTTCCGAACTCCGTCTGTTGCAGATGCAGCCAATCCACACTTGACAAGAAGCCGATCCAACCTTAACAGAGCTCGCGAACTGACATCGACAGATCCACCCATTTCCTCAACGCCAACCGTCACTTCTTCTACATCCTCCGGTACCTCGTCCTTCTGGAACTGCTTTGCCCAATCCTCGCCGGCCTTCGTCACAGCATCCGATGAATGGAAATCGGCTACGATGCGGCAGGCCAAATCTTTCTTCGCCTGCATCGGATGCATCGCACTCTTCATTTTCTCGATCTCGGCCATCGGCACATCGGTCAGCAGTTCGTAGTAGCGCCACATGATTTCGTCGGAGACCGACATGATCTTTCCGTACATCTCGAGCGGCGACTCGTGGATGCCGATGGCGTTGCCTAGAGACTTCGACATCTTCTGCACTCCGTCGAGGCCCTCCAGAATCGGCGTGGTGAGCACGACTTGCGGTTCCTGGCCGTAGGCGCGCTGCAGTTCGCGCCCTACTAGCAGGTTGAATTTTTGGTCCGTCCCGCCGAGTTCGACGTCGGCTTCGAGCGCTACCGAGTCGTAACCTTGAGCCAGCGGATAGAGCAGTTCGTGTACGGCAATTGGTTTTTCTTCCAGAAAACGTTTGTGAAAGTCCTCGCGCTCGAGCATCTGTGAGACCGTGTATTTGGCCGCGAGCCGTATGAAGTCGTCTGCGGTAAACTTCGCAAACCAGCGACGGTTGAAATCGATGACGGTCTTCTGTGGGTCAAGAATCTTGAAGACCTGGGCCTTGTAGGTTTCTGCATTCTGCTCAATCTGTTCGCGGGAAAGCGGCGGCCGCGTGGCCGAGCGCCCAGTCGGATCACCAATCATCCCGGTGAAATCTCCGATCAGGAAAATGGCCGTGTGGCCGAGATCCTGAAAGTGCTTAAGCTTGCGAAGCAC
>DATNHO010000148.1:0-21707 GCA_035604895.1 Terriglobales bacterium
GCAAGCAATCAGTGCTCTCCGCCAAATACTCCGCCGCACACGCCGTTTCAATTCAACATCGTGGCCCAAGGCACGGATTCGTCGAAGACTTCGCACACTTTTCCGGTGACGTTCACGGCAACTTCCCATTCGCAGGACGATTTCACCTTGGAAGTGACGCCGCCTGGGTCCACTACCGCGCCCGTGGACACGCCGGTGGTGTTCAACGGCACCCTGGCCGGAACCGTCTGTTACTACTACCCAGTACATCTGTCGTGCGGGTCAGATGCTCCGTCGACCTGCCAATTCTCCCCGGCAACGCTCGATCCCAGCGTGGGCAACGGCACACCGTTCACGTTGACGGTGAGCAGCGACGTGGCCGAGACCTACAACTTTCAGATCACGGCCGTGGGCGGTGATCCCGACGCCACGACTCATTCTTATCCGAACGCAAGCTTTACCTCGACCGGCGGCGGCTCCGGTTCGGGTTTCAGTTTCAGCATTACGCCAAACCCCGCAGTTGAGTCGCTGCCAGCGGGACAGCCGGCAATTTATGATCTCGATGTAGCGCCGGCGGGAGGGACGTTTCCCAACAATGTCACGCTGGCGTACTCCGACGACTGCCCGCCATTGAGCACATGCGCGCTCAGTTCGACGCAGTTGGCGAAAGGCAGCGGGGCCACGCACGTGACTTTCACGATCACGACCACTACTCCCGTTATCGCGTCGGCGCATTCAGCGCGAGCCCTCAAAGCCCCCGCCTATGCGCTAGGGCTTTCATTGCCGACACTGATCATCGTCTTGGCTGGGATGGGACAAGGCCGCCGGAAACGGGCCGTACTTTTCTTGTTGCTTGCGCTCATCACTGCAGGACTCTGCGTGGAAATTGCCTGCGGCAGCGGCCTCCAAGGAAACGGCAGTGGGGGAAGTGGGGATCCGGGGACGGCCGCGGGAACTTACACTATGACTGTGACCGCGACGATGGGATCCGTTCAAGAGACCGCGAACGTCACGCTGACTGTCAATTAGGGGCGGGCCGGCTTCGGGCTTCGGGCAATGCTCCCCCGACGCTCGCGTCTACATTTGCTGGTGTCGATTCTTGCGCATTGTGCATCTTTTCTGTTTATCTTGTTAGCAATGTCCTTGGCATCCTGATCGAGGACGTGCTTACAGATGCCTGATCAGAGCTTTGACGTTGTGATAATCGGCGGCGGAATTGTGGGGCTGGCCACTGCCCTCCAGTTCGGCCGCGCCTTCCCCAGGCTGCGGTTGCTGCTGGTTGAAAAAGAAGACCGGGTCGCCCGTCATCAGAGCGGGCATAACAGCGGCGTGATCCATTCCGGAATCTACTACAAACCCGGTTCACTAAAAGCAAAACTGTGCGTGGAGGGCGCGGCTGCGATGACGGCGTTCTGCCGCGAGCATGCCATTCCGGTTGAGATCTGCGGCAAGATCATTGTGGCGACCAGTGCCGAGGAAATCCCGCGGTTGCGCGGCTTGCTGGAGCGCGGGCAGGCCAATGGAATTCCCGGCTTGAAGTTGTTGGACAAAGCGCAGATGCGCGAGATCGAGCCCCACTGTGGCGGCGTGGGCTGGCTGCACGTGCCAGGCACGGGAATCACAGACTATGTGGCGGTCTGCCAGAAGTACGCTGAGTTGATTGCCGCGCAGGGCGGGGAGGTTCGCACCGGAACCGAGGTTACGGGCATCGCTCAGAACAATGGGGAAACCGTGATCGAAACTACGCGGGGATCGTTGAGCGCGAAATATTTGATTAATTGCGCGGGGCTGCACAGTGATCGTGTCAGCCGCATGGCCGGAGAAAAAACGGAAGTCACGATCGTGCCATTTCGCGGGGAGTATTACGATCTGGTGCCAGACCGAGAGCATCTGGTTCACGGGTTGTTGTATCCCGTACCCGATCTGCGTTTCCCGTTTCTCGGGGTGCACTTCACGCGTCGCGTAGGCGGCGGCGTGGATGCTGGGCCCAACGCGGTGCTGGCGTTTAAGCGCGAAGGCTATCGGCGAACTGATTTCAGTCTGCGCGATATTTCCAGCACGCTAGCCTATTCCGGGTTCTGGAATATGGCTGCAAAATACTGGCGCAGCGGCGCCGGAGAATTTTACCGATCCTTTCACAAGCCGGCTTTCGTGCGCGCTCTGCAAACTTTGCTGCCCGAGGTTCAGAGCTCGGACTTGGTAGCGGATGGCTCGGGCGTGCGCGCAACCGCAGTGGGTCGTGATGGATCGCTGCTGGATGATTTTGTGTTTGTGTGTTCACACCACATTCTGCATGTATGGAACGTTGTGTCGCCGGCGGCAACCGCTTCGCTGCCAATTGGACGAGAGATTGTGGGTATGGCCCAGCAAGGATTTGGACTGGAGCCAGGATAAAGTCGCTGGCGGTCTGTGGAAAAGGTCTGAAACCATGACCAGGTGGTCGCCTGACTGGATTAGCCCGTTTAGATTAAACGACTTGCAGATAACCTTTAGGGTTACAGTTTGGCTTTTCTTTTGTGGCACTAAAGTGCTATTTACCCTGTATAGTTATGAGAATAAAGTCTCGTTAGACAGTCGCTAGGGATGGCGGCTGATCGGGGTGGGGCATTCTCCTCCGTGCATTTGTGACCCGTCCTTAATGGCTGTTTTTGACTTCTCTGGCCAAGCGAAAGCCAACTCTTGCGGGAAAAGTCTCATCTTGCAGGTGTGGTTTAACTGAATGGACAGTCTGGAGGACCCCCTCCGGACACGTGGTCTGGATTCTTATGGCTTATGCTATCGCCTTACCTGAAGTTTCTGAAGTGATCCGAGTGCTGGCCGCTGACGCTACAAGAATGAACAGCCAACTTCTGGCTGCCGCGCTGGAGCGCGACAAACGGTTCCAGGTCTTGGACGCGGTGTCGGATGCGACTGGAATCATTGCTGCCGTGGCCAAGGAAAGGCCGGCGGTGGTGGTGATCAGCGCCGAACTCGATGACGACAAGCGAAAAGGCTTCGAGGTAGCGCGCGAATTGCACGCGCTGCACGCCGAAACGCGCGTGGTGATGCTGCTCGACAGCTCGGAACGCAGCCAGGTGGTGGAAGCGTTTCGCACTGGCGCGCGCGGAGTTTTCTGTCGCAGCGAATCGCTGAAGTCGCTGGCCCGGTGTATCCAATGCGTCAGCGAGGGGCAAATTTGGGCGAACAGCAAAGAGTTGCGTTATTTGTTGGAGGCCTTGGGCGAAGCGCTGCCTCTGCGAGTAGTGGACACGCGAGGGGCTGCGTTGCTCTCACGGCGTGAGGTCGAAGTGGTGCGCTGCGTGGCGGAGGGTTTGTCGAACCGCGAGATCGCGCAGCGGTTGGGCCTTACCGAGCACACGGTGAAGAATTACCTGTTCCGCATTTTTGACAAGTTGGGGGTTTCCAAGCGGGTTGAGGTCGTCCTCTACGCGTACAGCTTAGGCAATGCGGCTGAAGTCACGATCCCGAGCACCAACGGAAAGAAATTGCCATCCGTGACAACGAACAAGATCGTGGGAACGTCTCAACCACTATCACAATTTCCATCACCCGCCGTTTCAAGGCTGGCGAAGGCGTAGCCGAAGCGGCTCTTCGCCTCGACGGATTCTGAACTTCCGTCCAGGGAACTTTAAATCACTGCGAATTTCATGCGGCGCTGCACGGGCGGTGGACGCCCGCGACTACGTTACGACCGATCTACATCGGTTCGGGCCCGAACCCGTCCGAGGCGCGGGCCGGTGATGGTCTTATCGAGAGAGTTCTGCCAATTCTTGAGCTTCGCGGCCACCTGCTGCATGTAGGCTGCGGCTTCCGTCGGACTCAAAATCTCGTGATTGTTTTGCCCGTTCGTCGAGGGGGAAGGATTCCGTCGAGGCATATAAGGCGATTCGGAGAGATCGGTGGGAACATCACTGGTGAGTTTCGAAATATCCAGGTCGGCGATCACTTCCTTCACCGTTTCCGAGTCAACGATTTTCTTGTGCATTGCGCAGGCGATCGAAAGCGCGCTGAAGCAGAAATTGTTGATGTTTCTGGGAATGCCTTCGGTGAAGGCCGCAATGTCTCCATAAACTCCGGGAGTAAAAAGCGGAGCGCCCTCGTAGCCGGCGATGCGCAGCCGATGCTCAATGTAATTCTTAATCTCTCCCGCGGAGAGTGGTTCGAGGCCGTGAACAATGGAGACGCGCTGGCGCAACTGGGCCAGGCCGGGGCTGGCCAGTTTGTCGGCCAGTTCGGGCTGTCCCGCCAGAATGATGTGCATCAACTTGGCTCGCGGGGTCTCAAAATCGGAAAGCAGCCGCACCGTCTCCAGCACTGAAGGGTCGAGATTCTGCGCCTCGTCGATGACGACAATGAAGCGATTGCCCGCCCGCGCCTCTTGCAGCAGGCGCCGGTTGAATTCTTCGTGCATGCGCACGAAATCAGTGCCGTCACTCTCATAGCCCAGTTCAGCCAGCAGGAAGCGCATGAACTCGCGGGAGGTGCATTGGGTCTGGAATAGAAACGCGGTGCGCGCGGAACTGCGAAATTTCTCCAACAAATGAAACAGGATGGTCGTCTTGCCCATGCCGGGCCTGGCGATGAGGCCCAGAAATCCTCGATTGGCTTCGATTCCGTAATACAGGGAGGCCAGCGCTTCTCGATGGGCTGCGCTGAGATAAAGGAATCGCGGGTCCGGAGTTACCCCGAACGGCTGTTCCCGCATCCCGAAATACTTCTCATACATGCCGCTCTCCTACCCTTTCAACTATACGCACCGGACGGCGCTGCCATTGCGAAAGAAACCTAGCCCCCACCGAGCCCGGAACTCCAGTGCTATGAACACAGTAGATGATTTCGTTGTTGAAACCAAAGAATCCTCGGACAGGGAACATCCCAGGGGCCGGACGCGCATCCGTCTGCTTACACTTTGCCCGAAAGACCAAGGGATCAACAAGAGGATAAAAGTCATGGAGCCAAATGTCTCGCCTGCGAGGCATGGTCGAGGTCAAGCTTAACTTCGAGTGAAAAAGTGATACCAACTGATTCTACGGTAATTAGGCCGAGGCGCCAACATCATCGCGCAAGAATACAAAGCATAAGAGCCCGACGACTCCTTGTGACGCCGAGCGATTGCGCGTAAAATCTCCAAGTTCCTCCCCCTCAACTGTGGTGTTGACTTGGAATCCGTAGCCAATTCGGATCCCGGGACGAGAGTCCTGGTCGCAGATGCCGTTGCCATGAGCTGCCAGCTCCTGGTGGACGCGTTGCTGCGCGGCAAACGCTATGACGCGGTGGCGGCGACAACTCCTGAGGAGGTCGTGCTGGCGCTAGATCGGGCTCGATTTGACGTAGTGCTGATGAGCCCTAGTTTTTCTCTGGACCCCATTGAGGGACTGCGCTTCGTGAGCGAAATTCGAGACCTCCACCGCGAAGTGAGCATTGTAGTCTTGCTCGACGTGCTGGAGCGGAACTTGGTGGTAGAAGCGTTCCGGTGCGGCGCCCACGGCGTTTTCTCCCGATCAGATTCCTTCCAGACTCTGTGCAAGTGCATTTCGTGCGTCCACCAAGGTCAAGTGTGGGCCAGTTCCACACAACTGCAATATGTGCTGGAAGCGTTGGTGGATCCGCTGCCCATCGAAACCCGTGGGCTGCCCAGCTCACGCCCGCTTAGCAAGCGCGAGGATGAGATCGCGCACATGGTAGCCGAGGGGTTTAGCAATCGCGAGATTTCAGAGCGTCTGGATTTGAGCGAGCACACCATCAAGAATTATCTTTTCCGAGTTTTCGAGAAACTCGGCGTCTCTACCCGAGTCGAGCTGACTCTTTATGCCCTCAAACGCGGCAAGGTTCCGCGGACCCGACCGCCAGCGGCAAACGCTCCCAAACCTGAGCCCAGGCTGGTCGGGAGCGAGAACTAATCGCTCACGGGTCAGGCCAACTCGTCGAGCCTATCGAACCCGGACTTCGGTCGCATGCTGGGCGGTGCCAACGCGGCAAGAACCGCAATCTCCTCCCGATCTTTAGCCACGGGGTTAAACCAATGATCAAGCGGGTTCGAAAATTAAGAAAATAGTTAGTCTGTGGGTTAAATATGTCGGAGGGGAACAACTCCTTACTTAGCGGGCGAGGCCGATACTTTCGGGCCTACAAAGTCGTCAATCCGTTTGTTGTGGGCGAACGACGTCCAGCATTTGGCGCTGGGAGGCAAGAACCGAGGCGATGGTTGTCCGCCTATTTCAAAGTCAGGTCGCCGGCGCCGACGTGCGCGACCAATTTGTACTTCCCGCCGCCGGATTTCTCGAACGACCGGAACAATCCGCCGTGTTCCTCGCCGAACGGCTCTGCCTCGATTGCGCCTGAAGTGACCGACGCCTGCACGTGGGAGTAATCGGACGGATCGCCAACGCCGATCGTCAAATCCCCCGCGTGCAGCTCGATGTCCTTGTCGCCGGTAATGTCGTTGACTTCGACATCGCCTGCGAAAACACGCACCAAGAGATTCGAGGCCTTGGGCACCTGGACGGTGATTGTCAATTTGTTGGAGGAGCCGCCCGTAACCCGCAACCGGCCGGAGTTGTCGAAGCGCTCGAAGCGCACCTTCATATCGGTTAAGTTGCTGCGTTGCGTTCCCTCCACACGGACAGCAATCTTGTTTTGGTTACTGCCGACGATGTGGATCTCGGCAGAGCGGATTCGCAGGTCAAGACGTCCGCCTGAGGGAAAGTCTGCTTCGAAAGGATGATTCCCAAGATCATCGAATTCGGTCTTCCCTGCCGCAAAACTGGGAAGCGCCAGGAAAAAGACTGCGGAGAGAAACACGATGGCATGCCGCATGAGCACACCTCCTCGGGAAGAGGATACGCAGGAAACGTTGAAGAAGTTCCCGAAACCACGAGCACAAACGCGAGTGGTAAGCGGAGCCGCTTTCATGCGGGAAGGCCACGCCAGCTTTTAAGGGGATGCAGGTTGATTCTCGGTTGCAGAAACCAACTCAAGGCAATCGGAAGCTCACGGTAATCTGAGTCTGAAATTCTTCGGGCGAGCCATTCCGATAAAACGGCTTGAAGCGCCATTGCCGTACGGCGTCGGTGGCGGCGACTGCGAGTTGCGAATCGCCACTGATCGTGCTGATCTTCTCGACTGCGCCACCCTTGTCCACTGAAACCTCGAGAACCACCGGACCCTGGATGTGCTGCTCCCGTGCGGATTCGGGATATTCAGGTTCCACCCGCTGCATAACGTACTCATCCGCAACTTTCGGAGGCACTATAAATGGCTGGCTGGGAAATTCCTGCGCGGTGCTTGGCGACGCCTGCGGCGCTGCCTGGAAGACGACTTTCCCATTTTCATAAACCACCAAGCCGCCAACGGGAACTGCGCCAGTTCCGTTGTGTTGCGAGTTCTGCTGTGAAGCGCCCTGCGCAGACTTCGTTCCCGTCGCGGACTGATCTGGAGCAGCGACTGCCGTGCTCGCGCTCAACGCAGTGCCGTCGGGCGATTTGACTTGCGCCGGCAGGGCGGCGTTGACTGCGGCTCTAGCTTTCGTTCCGGCTGGCCCCCTCGGCCGTCGCACATATCCCACCATCCAACCCACAGATAACGCCAGGGCAATCACGGCCAGCGTCAAGACGATCATCGAATAGTCCCGCCGTCCAATCTCTGAGTCGATCGTTGCTCCTCGGAAGGAGTCGAGGAAGGCTAACGAGGCCTCCGGCTGCGCGTGATCAGTCGGCGCTGGATCGACCTGCACGGGATCAACCTGTGCGCGGTCGATGTGTAAATGATCTATCACCGGGGCAGGCACCGGCTGAGCCGTTGAAACGGCGGGCGGAAGCGCGGGTGGGGCAATCACGTCGGCAGCGTGATCAACGTTATTGACGATGCTGCGTGACAACGCTTGCAAAGTTTGAATTTCGCGGTCGCTGAAGGCGTTGACACGCGGCGAGAAAATCTCGAACACGCCAAGCAACTCATGCTCTCTCATTACCGGAAAGACCAGGATGGAGCGCACGCCCAAGTCCCGACAGATCTCCGCATTCACGCGGGAATCGGATTCTGTGTCGTCGCAACGCTGCCATTTCTGGGTTTGCACGCAAGCTCCGGAGAGGCCGGAGTGCACGTCCAAACGGACGCCCAGATCAGGAGCGTTGGCGCCTGTGGTGGCACGGCAGACGATCTCATCGCCGCGCGCCAGGGCGATTGCGGCAGCGGTCGCGCCGGTAGATAAACGGGCGTGCTCAACAATTTCGTTCAGCACCAGATCAAGCGCCAGGTCCGCGGCCAGCGCTCCTCCGCCATGCGCCGAGAGGGCGGTCGCCAACTTGTTGATGGACAAGCCATCCGCCCGTTCGCCGCCGTCGTTGCCATCGGTTCCGCGCAGAGACACCGGGGCAGCATTCGGCAGCGGAGGATCGAAGGGGTCGGGCCGAGACATTGGGCGATGAGCCATTTAGACAGCACCAGCGCTGAGGGGTGGACTTTCTGGTCCCTATCTGCTGGCCGCCTCAGGCTAATACGAACAGTTTAGACCTTTGAGCGGAGTTTCCCGCGAAAAAGGCACCTTGTCAACCCAATTCCGCGGATCAGAAACACCGTCTAGCCCTCCCAACCCGTGCGCCGCGTGGGGCGTGCTCCCGCTGTTCCCATTTCTGCATTGCGTTACCCGAAACTGAGCCGCCAATTCCCTGTCTGGCGAAAAAAGCTGCTAAAGTAGCTTTTTGACTTGAAATCGGATGTTTTTCAGCTTGCCGCTGGCCCCAGACCGGGAGATTGAATGCGCATCGCAATAGTGGGATCAGGATATGTCGGATTGGTGGCTGGGGCATGTTTTGCCGACATGGGCCACGAAGTCATCCTGGTCGATAATGATCAGCAGAAACTGGCAGCGCTGAAGGACGGACAGGTCCCCATTTACGAGAAGTTCCTGCCCGAGTTGCTGGAGCGCCATCGTGGCGGCAGGCTCAATTTTTCCGACGATCTGCGAACCGCGGTGCAAGCCAGCGCAGCCGTCTTCATCGCCGTGGGTACTCCTCCGACGGAACAGGGAAACGCTGATCTTTCGTATGTGGAATCGGTGGCGCGGATCATCCCGTCGGCGATCAACGGCTATAAGGTGGTGGTGGAGAAAAGTACGGTGCCCGTTTATACCAGCGAATGGATACGAAAAATCATTCTGCGCAATGCGGCCGCGCCGGACTCCTTCGATGTGGCCTCCAATCCTGAGTTTCTGCGGGAAGGGACAGCGGTCACAGATTTTCTCTACCCCGACCGTATTGTCGTAGGCGCGGATAATGATCGCTGCGCTTCTGTGTTGCGTGAGATTTATGCTCCGCTGACCGATGGCACTTATTACCGGCGCAGCGATGCAATCCCTCAGCCCGACCAGGCGCAGTTCCCGCCCCGGCTGATCATTACCAGCACCAAGAGTGCGGAGCTGATTAAACACGCGTGCAACGCATTTCTGGCGATGAAGATTTCGTTCATCAATGCCGTAGCTTCAGTGTGCGAATCAGTGGGAGCGAACGTGCAGCAGGTTTGCCAGGGGATTGGAACCGACAGCCGGATTGGGCCGCGGTTTCTGAATCCAGGAATTGGTTATGGTGGGTCATGTTTTCCCAAGGATCTAATGGCATTCCGTTCCGTGGCCCGGGAGTGCGGATACGAGTTTCGCTTGCTCGATGAAGTCATGCGCATCAACGAAGATCAGCGTCATCGCTTTCTGCGCAAAGTGCATAACGCGCTATGGACGCTGCGGGGCAAGCGTCTAGGCGTGCTCGGCCTGGCATTCAAGGGCGGGACTGACGACATCCGCGAATCGCCCGCCATTTTACTAGTGCAGACTTTATTGCAAGAGGGATGCCAGATCGCGGCCTACGATCCCGCCGCGCAGGAGCGAGCCCGCGAGGTTTTGAATTCGAGCATACAGTACGCGAGCGATGCGTATGAGGCAGCCGCCGGAGCCGATGCGCTTCTGATCCTCACAGAATGGGATGAATTCGCCAGCCTGGACCTGGATCGCCTGCACGCGCAGTTGAAGTATCCCATCGTGATTGATGGGCGCAATCTTTATCATCCCGAGGTCATGGCTGCTCACGGATTCACCTACTACAGCGTGGGACGCCCGGCATCAACACCCGAAACTCCGCCAATCGAGGCAGGCGCTCCGCCGAGGAAAGCCAGCAACTCATGAGCCAACCACGCGCTCTGGTCACCGGCGGCGCCGGTTTCCTCGGTTCTCATTTGTGTGACGCGTTGCTCGGCGAGGGATATTCCGTAGTCGCCGCTGATAATCTGCTGACCGGACGAAAGCCCAACCTCGATCACTTGCGTAACGACGCGCGATTCGAATTCAGTCTCATCGACATTAACCAGCCCTTCGACTGCGGCAAGGTCGACTACGTATTTCATTTCGCCTGCCCTGCCAGCCCGGTCGATTACACCAAACACGGAATTGAAACCCTGCAAGTCGGTTCGCTGGGCACTTTTCACGCCTTAGATGTGGCTCGCAAATACGGAGCGAAATACCTGACGTCTTCCACTTCAGAGTGCTACGGCGATCCCCTGGAGCATCCGCAAAAAGAAACTTACTGGGGCAATGTGAATCCCATCGGTCCGCGTTCGGTTTATGACGAAGCCAAACGCTTCAGCGAAGCCGTAACCATGGCCTACCATCGCTATTACAACGTAGACACGCGCATTGTGCGGATCTTCAATACTTACGGGCCGCGAATGCAACTCAACGACGGCCGCGTCGTTCCCAATTTCATGAAGCAGGCACTGCGCGGCGAGGACCTGACTGTGTACGGCGATGGCAGCCAGACTCGCAGTTTTTGTTACGTCAGCGATGAGGTTGACGGCTTCATACGGCTATCCAAATCGTCGGAACATTTTCCCGTGAACATCGGAAACCCGACTGAGTTCACCATCCTCGAATGCGCCCAGCGGGTGCTGGCGGTAACAGGATCGAAGAGCAAGATACGCTACGAACCCGTGCCCCAGGATGATCCCAAACAGCGCCGGCCGGACATCACAAAAGCCCGAACCCTGCTGGGCTGGGAACCCAAGATTGATCTCGAGACTGGCCTGCAAATGTCGCTGGAATACTTTCGCAAGGCGGTGTTCGAAGAGAAAGTGCTTCAGGGTTAAACAACGCCACTTGAAAAGCGCGACGGCACTGGTTTAGAGGAACGATTGTAGATTTGGAGAGTCGATTTAGCTTAACAGTTTCGGTTCCGACTGTGCGCAAGCAAGCAACTGCTGCACCTGCTTCCGGTGTTCGTCGGTTCTCACACTAAACGCTACTCCCATACCGAAACCAGGATTCGTATTCAGCACCTTCCCATGGATGCGTAATCGAAGATCTTCCGTGCGCACCACAATCTCCAACGCGGTTCCACTGGGGAAGGTCTCTGTGGTCTCAACGTAACAACCACCGGAGCTGACGTCGATCAGGGTGCAACGAGTAGCAACGCCGGTGGCGGCGCGAGAAACTTCGGCGCCGAGGCAGCAGGCACGTCGCGAGAGATTGCGGCGATCAGCGGTAGAGCTCGACATAAATCCAAGACCAGCGGAAAGCCGCAGGCTGGCATCGTCTTCATTCGCCGAACCTTGATTAGCCGAACCTTGATTAGCCGAACCTTGCGATCCGGGTGCGGCGGCGTCTGACGAAGATGGAAGATTCGCCTGCAGCCAGTCGCTCAACACGCGTCGTGAAGTTCGAGGCACTTGCGCAAAACGGATTCCGACCCTGCCGGAGGAATCCTGCCACATGACTTCGCCGGAAAGTCGAACCAGCGAGGAATCTCCTGGCAGAGCGAACTGGAAATACACTTTGCAGTACGGCGGCAACTTGCCGTCAGAGTGGAAAGCGATGCCCTCCTCGCTTAGATCCACCAGAGCGGCAGGAACGTCTTCCCTGCCGGCGTAAGCAATGTTGGTGTTCGCCTGCACCGCGATGCGCGGGCGAATCCGCCTTTCGCTCCGCATCAACCCGCAGGCTGCGCGCAGGCTGTGAGCCGCCCGTTCGCGTGAGATTGGTTTAAAGAGGACGAAGCTTGCGCCCTTCGCGAAAATCTCGCGCACTTCGTTTTGCCCGCTCACCACGGCAATTACGATCGCGGTTTTGTTGGCGCTGGTATTTCGGGCGTAAGCAATCAGTTCGACTGCGCCTCGTTCGTCTTGGCAATCAACCACAACCGCATCGAAGTGGCGGTCGGCGAGCCGGGCTCGGCCCATCGACACGTCTCCGCAACACTCCACCGAAATGCCCAGATCTTGCAAAATTCGGCTGAGCACCTGGACAGCTTGTGCGTCCGAGCACACCAATAGCGACGTGAGCGCCATGTCACGGCCATGTTAGGGGCGCGCAGGAGTTGCTCACAAGTTACCTGAGTCACGCCATTGCGCGACACATGACTTTAGTCATCTGGAGTTTCGTCGAGTAACCGGCTATGGTTCGGTGTGTAACCGTGAAGCGGTTACTCGTGGTTCGGCAACAGCATTTCACCTGTCCACCTGAAGGATTGAGATTCATGTCTTCGAAGACAGCCACCTGGATCATCGGCGCGGGCGCAGTCTTGATGTTCATTGGACTCTGCTTCTTGCCCGCTGCCTTCGGCGAACACCCCGACCCGGACTTGCTGGAAATTGGCGCATGCCAATTCTCTCTGGGTGCTCTCGTCATTGCCACGGGAATTTATGCCAAAGCTCGATTGTTGCAGTTCGCCATCGCATCCGGCGAGCCGCGCAAGGAGGCTGCACCCTCCAACCAGCGGGTGCGAGGCGGCTGTGATCTGTGCGGAAGTGAAGCTCCGGTGGTGCAATGCAAGGTTCATCAGCTTCATCTCTGCGGAACTTGTCTGGCGCAACACTACGATGTTCGCTCCTGCGCCTACGTACCAACCAGCCGCACCGCGCCCCACAAGGCGAGCCGGAATCTGGCAGCGAACGCGCGGGGCGCATAGCCAACACGTCCTTTTTGCAGGCCGCCCGGCGTAGCCGCAATGCCAAAGTTACCGGAGTTACCTCCTCAAATTACGTTACGTAAGTCCAGCTGTGGAGCCCCGTCCTTTAGTACTTTGACGCTCTCCGTGCCCCTCCTTAGGATGAGCTTATATGCGGGTTAGCCAGCGACGGTTCTAGTTAGGGAACCGACCTCCTTCGGCGTAACACGCAACGAAGGGCGCCAAGCTCAACCCCGAGAATGGCAGGTGGAACA
Organism: Terriglobales bacterium; assembly: GCA_035604895.1. Classification (GTDB taxonomy): domain Bacteria; phylum Acidobacteriota; class Terriglobia; order Terriglobales; family Acidobacteriaceae; genus JABDBE01. The sequence goes on from DATNHO010000148.1 coordinate 13,178, forward strand.
GGGCCAGGAGAAGCCTTTGCTTTTAAGGGGCTGGCCTGGGACAAACTCCCCGGAGAAAGAAAGGGTTCATGCTTTCACGCAGGATGCGCGGGTTTTCGATGATCGAGATGATGGTGGTGATCGCCCTCATCATGATTGTGCTTGCTTTCTCGATAATGGCGATCCAACCTGCGCTGAAGCAGAACCACGTGACCGAGGCATATAACACCACATTGATGGCGTTGCGGCAGGCGCGCGACTTCTCGGTGGCACAGCGCCAGATTTATTTCGTTACTTTTTTTCCTCTCGTCCAGCCCAACGCGATCACCATTACCCAAGGGTCCACCGGGACAGTGACCGCCACTTATTTCCTTCCCAGCGATATTGCTTTTGATGTGGAGCCGAACATTCCGACCTCGCCGACAACTTTTCCTCAAACGCCGGATGGTTTTGGCGTGGGCACGACCACCATCGATTTCGATCAAGGCATCGCCGGGGGTGTAAAAACCGTGATTTATTTCTACCCCGACGGGTCGGCCGAAGACGCCGTCGGCAACGTCAACAATGGCGTCGTCTATCTGGCTATGCCGGGATTTATAGACACTTCCCGCGCCATCACATTGTGGGGCGCTACCGGCCGCCTGCGGGGATGGCACATCTACTTCAACGGGGCCAAATGGTACTGGAGGCAACAGTGACAGCTGAGAGCAATACCGCTTTCCGGCCAGGGTTCAAAAGCAGTCAGCAGGGATTCACGCTGATTGAGTGCATGATTTCAATGGTCATTCTGGTGATCGGACTGCTGAGCCTGCTGGGCGTATTCGGGATCGCGATGGCTTCCACGCAGACCTCGCAGTTGAACGGCACCGCCAAGCTGTTAGCCGACGAGGCGATGGAAGGTATTTTGACCGCGCGCGAGACTGCGAACATATCTTGGGCACAGATTAATAACACCGGATCAGGAGGCATCTTTCTCCCCGGGTTTCTAGCCATCAATTGCGCCGGAGTTGACGGCATCATCGGCACCGCCGACGACGCCGCCTGCGGCCCGCAAATTCTGGAGCAGCCCGGACCTACCGGAGTGTACGTAGGAACCTGCCCACCGGACGTGTGCAACACCTTGACCAATTTCACGCGCAACATCCTGATTTCTCCGGTAATTCCCCCCGGCGGCGGGCCAGCCAGCCCCACTTTACGCCAGGTGACCATCACCGTTCAGTACACGACTCCCCAACTGAACGTTCCAAGGCAATACGTGGTTAACACGTACATTTCGCCGTTCCGGTAGACGAGGGAATTTATGAGTCGCACATCTGCAAATTCGAGCCGCGGTTTCACCTTGATCGAGCTGTTGGTCTCGCTCGCCGTGGGCACGCTGGTCGTGGGCGCTGCCGTGAAGCTGTTCACCCAGGGCATGAATGCTACCTTCGTGGTTTCGCAGCGAGCCCAAATGCAGCAGGATCTGCGGGCCAGTTCCGATTTGCTGCTCAAAGACATAAGTTTGGCGGGCGCTGGATTGCCTTCCGCGACCGGCATCGCGCTGGCATCCTCAGCGACCAAACCCATCTATGGTTTCGCTCCCAGTTGCGCGGCAACGAATAATTGCGTACCCGGAAACGGCATCGCTTATCCCTGTACATCTGCCGGCGCAGTGCCCTGCAATCCAACTTTGTACGGCCTCATCCCGGGTTTCCAGATGGGAATCAAGCCGCCGGGCACCCCGACCAAGAGCGACGTGATCACGGTGGTTTATACCGACACCGTCTTCGCACTGCCCTGCTACACCATCCAGTCCATCACCGGGACCGCCGTAGTACTGCAGTTGCCTGCTGTCCTGCCGCCTACTTGCATTTTGACGCCGCCCCTCGTAGCTCCTCAGGCAGTCAATGCCCAGGCAGTGGGCTTGACCCCGGGCGACGTAGTTCTGGTTCAGAGCACGGTTGCGGGAAACTCAGCAATTGCAGTTGGCGAAGTAACCAACGTCACCGCAAACGGAGGCAACAACTATACCGTCGCTTTCGCTGCCGGGGACCCGTTGAATCTTAACCAGCCTGCCGCCGGCGCAGGCGATTTGGTGCAACTGGCATGCGTGGCGCCGTGCGTGCCGCCTGTTACTGCCACAGCAACTCGTATTTTCGTAATTAGCTACTACCTGTGGATGACGCCCGATCCGCTCGGGGTTGGAGCCGGAACACCGACCCTGATGCGACAGGTGAACGGACAAACTCCTGTCCCGGTTGAAGAGGGCGCTGTGAACCTGCAGTTCACCTACGACACTTACAACACCGATGGTACTTTGCTCAATGCAGTGGGTGACGGCGGATACTCCACCGGCACATCCTTCAACCTGATTCGTAAGATCAACCTGGTCCATTTGACCACGCGCAGCCAGGTCTCCGGGGCCAGAAGCAGTCTCATGGTCAGCAATGGCTATCAGACTTTCGACACGCAAACTTCGATCAGCGCGCGAAACCTGAGTTACCAGAATCGTTACGTCCTCGTTCCGTAAGTTGAGCGGAGCGCGGAAAAAATTGGGAGTGGAGACGAAGAGTGCAGTACGGCAATGAGGAGCGACACGATGCATAGCAAGAAACTTGATTCACGAGGATTCACACTGATTGCATCCCTGATGCTGATGTTGATTATGTCCGGGGTTGCGATCGGCCTGCTCATGATGGTGAACACCGAAAGCAAAGTGGGTAGCCAGGATACACAGAACAACCTGACTTTCCACGCCGCCGAAGGTGGCATCGAACACATGACCTCGGATCTGGCCAACATGTTCCAGAACATCGAATCGCCCACGGCGGCGCAGATTGCGGGTCTAAGCGCGGACGCGCCGGTCAGCAACAATCTCATGAGTTACCCCATCTATACCCTGACGGCGGCCACGAATGCGAATGGAACTCTGGCCACCAATTGGGGGCAAATCGCCACCGGCACCTATCAAGGCCTGTATGCCCAGTTGCTCCCAGTCAACCTGCAAGTCACCGCAACCACCTCGTTGTTTGGAGCGGGAACGGCGGGAGATGAAGTCAACATGTCACGGACGGTTGAAGTGGCATTGATTCCGGTATTCCAGTTCGGCGTGTTTTCCGACAGTGACCTGGGCTTTTTCAGCAGCCCCAATCTCAACTTCGCCGGCCGCGTCCATACCAACGGCGATTTGTACCTGGGTGTGGCCAATTGCTGCACACTCACTTTTCATGATCAGCTTTCCGCGTGGGGAAACGTCATCCGCCAGGTACTTCCGAACGGACTGGCGGCCAATGCATTCAACGACTCGGGAACAGTGTTGATCCCGACCGCCACCGGAGGCTGCGATCTCCCGGGGCAACCAGCCTGTCAACCCATCTCCGCAACCGAGGGTAGCGTCGTTGGAGCCGGTGGCAACCCGCCCGCCTCCGGGCCAACTGTCGGCCCGCCGTCGTGGCGAACCATTTCGCTGAACGCGTCCCCTTATTTTAACGGTTTTCTCGTAGACGGCGACTATGGAAACAACGTGCTGGGCACGGGAGCTACGAACCTCACCCTGCCTTTCGTGAATGGCACGACGGGTACAACGACTGGACCACAATCCTTTGAAATCGTCCGCCGGCCTCCCGCCGGAGAACCTTCCACCGGAGCTCTGGGCGCGTCACGACTCTACAACGAAGCAGAAATTCGCGTGTTGCTCTCGGATACGCCGGCGGATCTTCCCGGCGGCGTTGGCGATCCCAATAATATTCGTCTGACCAACCCGAACATTGCAGGAGCAACCTACGAGTTCGGTATCCCGGCATCGGTCCCGGCAGGGCTGCCCGCGCTGGCTAGCGGCGGCACCTACAACACCTACTTCGCTCAGGGAACCACCGCGTACCCAGACACCAGCACGTGGACGAACGTCGGCCAGGCCCTCGGCACAGTTCCGACGCTGGCCACGGATTGGCCGTATGCACCGCTGCAGCCGATCGCGGCCGACGTTACCTTTACCAATGACGTGGGTCCGCCCGCGGCACCCCTGACCACGCTGGTTGCGAACACTAACAACAACGGCTTGACTGCTGCGCCGCCGGTTCTCGACTTAACCCCTTGCGTCGGCAATCCCCCGGTTTGTCCAGCAGCTCCCGCGCCCAAGTTCTACAACGCTCCTTATCCGTTTTACACGCCTACGGCCGCCAATCTCACCAACACCTGGAATCTGATCGATGGCTATCTGCGCGTCGAATATCGCGACGCCGCCGGCAACTATCATCCGATCACCGCGGAATGGCTGTCTCTGGGATTTGCCCGTGGCACCACTCCTCCCGTGACCGCCGGCAGCAACCCAATCAATCCGAATGCCATCCTGATTTTCCAGGAACCCGCCGATCGCAATGGGGATGGCGTGATCGACCAGAAGGGTCAGGGACCAAGCTGCGCCAAGGCTGGTGGAGTATGGACCTGCGTCAAAGCTAAGCCACCCGAGGTCACGGTTGACCAGGCCACGTTCCTGCCGTGGTACGGCGACAGCAAAGCGGCCGTGCAAAGCGTCAGCATGAACAACTGGTACCCCATCAACTTCTACGATCCCCGCGAAGGCGAATCCCGCGATACCCAGCAAGCCAACAACAGCTGTACGCCCAACGGAATCATGAACGCGGTGGAATTGGACGTGGGCAACTTGAAGCAATGGCTGTCCGGCGCGACTGGCGTCAGCGGCCCGTTGGTCGACTTCGTATCGCAGAACGGTTACATTCTCTACTTCTCTGACCGCAGAGGAATGTTGCCCAACCCCAACGGCACTCAAGTGGGCCTGGCTGGCACCAAGACCGGGGACTCTGGCCTGGAAGATGACATTAACAGCGCCTCCGCTGCGGGCAATCCCGACGGCGCACTGGACCCCATCCCTCCCAACAAGGCCAGCTCACCCGAGGACGTCAACCTCAATGGCGCACTGGACAATTTCGGAGCCGGCAACATCGGCCTGGGCTTAGGTTACGGCATCTACAATGGCACAGGCAGCGCCTATACGCTCAATAAGAGCGTGAACCGGCAGATCATCAACGCGGCTCACCCCGATCCTTACCTTACCGGTAATCGCATGCCCGCTTGCACCGTAGGACAAAAGAACTGGGTCAGCGGCGCCCGCCACGTTTTGAAACTGGTGGACGGCACGCTGGGTAATCTGCCCCTCCGTCCCGATAACGGCAAGGGTGGTTTCACCGTCGGTTCGGAGAATCCGGTCTACATTTTCGGAGACTACAACAGCAACTCCGCCGACCCAATCTGGAACGTTCCTCCCGGAGGTGATCTGCCCGGGATGGCCGCAGCCGGGATCGTTGCCGACGCGGTTACAGTCCTGTCCGACGCATGGGTAGACACCAACAGCTTGTACAACGTCTGGCCAACTAACCCCTATTCCGGAAACAACTCGGTAGGATTCAACGTTCCTGCCCCGGCCCGTACAGCCGCGACTACTTACTATCGGGTCGCGGTCGCCAGCGGCAAGAACATGAATTTCCCATTTCCAGGATGGGAGACGAACGCCGACTACGGCTTCGGCACCGACGGCGGCGTCCATAACTTCATACGGTTCATCGAGGACTGGAGTGGCTCGACCCTCAACTATGAAGGTTCACTGGTAAGTCTCTATTACGCCACTTACGCCACCGGAACATTCAAGTGTTGTAATTACTCGGTGTACGTGCCCCCGAGTCGAAACTACATCTTCGATCCGGATTTCACCGTGCCGGCCCAACTGCCGCCAGGAACGCCCATGTTCCGCGACATCGACAACTTGAGCTACCGGCAAAGCTTCACGCCGCACACCGGCTGCTACTAAACAAACCGCAGTTCCTCCAACCCCGATCCTGCCAGTCAGGATCGGGGTTTTTCATTGTAGGCGCGGGCGTGTGAGCCCGTGCTGGAGCCGCCATCCCGCACCCTGTAAAATATCTATTCGTGAGCGACGGCAGTTCGGAGAATGTCTTTGTCAGGAATAAGCGCTATTTTCTGGGACGTAGGCGGCGTATTGCTCAGCAACGCGTGGGACCACGAAGAGCGACGGCAAGCTCTCCAACAGTTCGCTCTGGATGAAGTTGAATTCGAGAGCCGTCACGAGATGCTGGTCTCTTCCTTCGAGCGCGGCAAGATCAGTTTGCAGGAATATCTGGAACGAACCATCTTCTACCGTCCGCGATCATTCACTCTCGAAGCGTTCGAGCAGTACATGTATTCCCTCTCGCAAGCGGATCCGCAGACTCTGCAACTTGCGCGAGAACTCAGTAAGTCATGCAAATACCTGATGTCCACGATCAACAATGAATCGAAGGAATTGAATTTGTTTCGCATTCAAACTTTTGGCTTGCGCGAGATCTTCAACCTTTTCGTAAGCTCGTGTTTTGTCGGATTGCGCAAACCAGAAGAGGGAATCTATCGCCTGGCTCTCGAGATCACGCAAAGGCCTCCCGAAGAGTGTTGTTTTATCGACGACCGTCCGTTGAATCTGGATAGCGCCTCGCGATTGGGAATGCACGTCATCCGCATGGAGAACGCCGAGCAACTGCGCCAGGAGTTGCAAAAACTGGGAGTTGTGGCCTGAAATCTGATGGCGAAGGCGGGCCAGTGCAGGCGCGGGCGTCGTCGTGTAAGGTTCCACGACATCCCTGACGCTCTATTCCGGATGGCTGATGGCTGGCCCACCTTTACGTTTTTGGTAAAGGTGGGGTACCCATTCCGTATGGGTTGAGACTTTCGATCTTGGCTTCGCCCACTGATGGATTCGCGTCGTGCCCTCTTCCCCGACACCGACGGGGATGGCTGGAGATTAGGCAAGTTCACTCGCCCGCCCGGCCTCGCCGTCCCCACCTTTACAACAAACGTAAAGGTGGGCCAGCCACGGTGACCCGGACGACTGAAAACGGTAGACGCGCCCTCCGCGGCAGAATCGGACAAGTTCTCGTTCTGCCGCGGTTGCAAATCATGCTATAGTAACGGGCGGCAGCTAGGAACGCCTACTACTGCCGTCCCCGGTGAGGGCCGCTCGGCCCAGAAAGGCGGTCGCCAATGAAGCTCCGAAGTTTCGCTGCCACCCTCTTGGCGCGAGCGATCGCAGTGTCTCTTCTCGCTGCCATCATCCTTGTCCCTCCAGCGGTCGCTAAGAACAAGTTCAAGCTCTTGCATCAGTTCACCGGCGGCAACGACGGTGGAGGGCCCGTCCGACTTGCCGCTCTTGCTATGGACAAGAGCGGCAATCTCTACGGGGCCGGGGGAGGCGGTAACGAAAAAAACTGCGAGGGCTGGGGCTGCGGAGTAGTATTTGAAATGGTCCACGGAGCTCGCGATACCTGGTCCGAGAACGTGCTCTACAATTTCGGCAACCTGAAGAACGCTGACAGCCCCTTGGCGCTCGACAGCGAGGGCAACTTGTATGGCTGCACAGACCACGGTCCGATGTTTGAGCTGACGCCAGGAGTCGGCCAATGGACGTTCAACCCAATCTGGCAGTCCGGGTGCGATGGTCCAGTGGGCGCCATCTCGGACCGCGCGGGAGACCTCTACGGGATATTTGGAGACGGAAAATACGACGATGGCTCGATCAGTGAGCTTTCGCCCGGATCGAGTGGCTGGGCCTACACCGACCTCTACGATTTGTGCGCGCAGCAAGGCTGCCCCGACGGGGTGACACCTGAGGCGCCCTTTAGCTGGGACGCCAGGAGCAATCTCTACGGCACAGACTACCAAGGCGGCCTCGTCAACTATCCCGACTGCGGCGGCCATTGCGGCGTTGCCTTTCAGATGACGCCGAACGGCGACGGCACCTGGACCTACCACGTCATGCACCGCTTCGATTCGTTCAAGGGTGATGGCTGCCTTCCAGAGGGCAGCCTGACCGTCGACTCCTCTGGTAACGCCTACGGCACCACGGGCCTCTGCGGCCGCTATCACGACGGCACAGTTTTCCGATTGACCCCCACGAAGCACGGCGATTGGAAAGAGACCATCCTGTACACATTTCCCAACATCAACACCGGCGCCGGGCCTCAGAGCAATCTGGTGCTCGACAAAGCGGGAAACCTGTACGGCACCGCTGGCTGGAAGGGCTGCAATTACACCTGCGGCCTGGTCTTCAAACTCAGCCCGCAAAAGAACGGCAAATGGATCTACAGCGTGCTTCACAAGTTCAACGAGACCGACGGCGACCTCCCCAACGGCCTGACCATGGACCGCGATGGCAACCTCTTCGGTACCACCAGCCTCGGCGGAAAATACGGCTACGGCGTCGTCTTTGAGATCACGCCGTAGTGAGCGCTTGAGTGTGTGCAGGCGGGCAGCTCCCGTTTTGAAGCCGTTGCACCAGGGTCGCGATCCAGATCCCGGTGGGAGCGCGGAGCAGAGATTCCCAATTTGGGAATCGGGTCCGCAACCCGTCCGCTTTCTCCTTGATCCGACTCTCCCAGTTGCGATAATATAAAACCACGAAGGTTATCTGTAAGATAATCACGATCTTTGACAACTTGATCACGAATCAAGCGAAAACGCCTGTCCCGGCCAACTCCGCCGCAGTTCCAGAACCGAACTGCATGCAGTC
>DATNHO010000149.1:0-18907 GCA_035604895.1 Terriglobales bacterium
AGTTGATAGCCGTTGTCTTTGAATTTCTGTCCAAAGTAATTCAGCATTGGCCAGGATTCATGGCATGCCGAGCAGCGCAGACCATACTTGCGGGCGAAGGCGGGTAAGGCGTGCGCCTCGGGGAAACAGCCAACGATAAGCGACACCAGTAGCAGCAAGCTACCCGCGAGACTTCTCCGGGACGAGATCATCCATTCCTCCTAATTGCGAAATCATGAAGACAACCTTCCTGCGAATCAATGGACGCCACGTTCAACCGCATTGAGCACGCTCTCGCAATCTAACGATCATGTTGTCTTTTGAGGTTTGGCGGAAGGCGGTTGTGTTGCACCAGACCGCACGGCAGAAGAGGCAGAGAATCCGCGACACGTCGCTGAAGACACGTACAGCAGGAGCGGTCATCTGACCCTCTGACACGAAGTCAACATCAAACAGCGAGAACTACCTGTTAAGTGCGCGTGGACGCACTAATTATCACGTTCGTTAGAGCCCTGTCAAGAAAAAATAAGAGAAGGCGATTTTCCCGAAAGAGGAGACCGATCAGCGACTACAGAAACGGCCGGACTGCCTACAAGGATTCTTGCGACCGCAGCGGCCATTTTCTTTGCCCCGAGGCGATCGTGCCCCAGCAGTACAGGACGCACAAAGCCGAAGACCAGACCGAGCATCCCAACCGCGTGCGCCAGGACTTCCATTGCGTCGTGCGACAGGGTGAGGCAGGATTCATGATGTTGCAGCCGTGTCGAGATCGCTTTGGCGCGCCCCGAAAGGAATGCCTTGTTGATGACACTGCCCACGGATGGATCCACCATGGCGCGAGGTATGCACACTCGCAGAAAGTCGCGGTTCTCCCAAATACGTTCGACTTCGCGGTCGACCAACTGTAGAAATTCATCCGCTAGGTTGGCGGCGGGACGAAGCGGGTGGCTGAAGTCCGGCACGTCCTTCGACACCCGATGTTCGATCATGGCCGCGAGCAGGCCGGCTTTGCCGTTGAAGTAACGGTGGATAAGACCCTCCGCGCAACCCGCCGACGCGGCGATTTCGCGAGTTGTCGCCACCTCATAACCCCGGGAGGCAAACAGTCCCAATGCCGCCCGGATGAGCGCCTGTTTCTTGGCAAACCGGTCCCGCGTCCGCTTGGGCTTGGTCCTGCGTCCCGATACGACGAGCTTGGCCTTGCTTCCTGTCTCCCGCTTTCCCTTCGTGGTTCTATTCATGCCCTGTGCGCTCCATGCCAACCGTCGCAAAGGACGGTACCATCCTCGCGTAAGTTGAATGTGATAACTTCGTCTATATTTTGTAAAAACTTTGTCACAAATTTGTCACCAAGCGTTGTTTGGCCCAACGATGACCGTTAAGTTGACAGCCAACCTCGGTCGGGAGTATGAGAGCTAGAAACCGGAGATCGTGTACTCGATCGCCAAGACCCTAAGAACCGGGCAGTTTGGATTGCATGCGGAATATTGATCAAAGGGCAGGAATTGTTGATTCCATCAGCGCCGGAAGATACTCAGCCTATCGAAATCAATCCGCTACAGGCGGCAGGCTCGCGCTGGTTTTGCTCTCTCTTTCATGGCTGGCGCTCGTCGTTGCTCCTGCGGGTGCTCGCGAACACAAGAAGCGGGAAGATTATGGCATGACCTTTTCCACCGAGGTCACCGCCCCCGAAAGCGAAGTCTTGCAAGCGGTCGAGGCCGTCGTCGACGACGGAATTATCCAGGGCAGCTTCGAATACAACAAAGACAAGTACATCGAGAAGGCTACGGCGGCCGCCTCCTCGTCGCTGTTTCCTCAGTGGAAGGAGCCTGGCACGGTTTTCTACAAGGTCCGGACCGAAGTTCTGGCGCCCGCGAATTTCAAGGAAACCAGGGACGAAGGCACGCTCGCGGTGCGCTATGTGGTGCAGAGCCGGGACGCCAACAGAACGATTCTGCGGATCGACGCAATTTTTGTCGAGGATTTCCGGCGCACCGTGCATCCCTCGGACGGTAGCGTCGAAAGCGCCGAGTACAAAGACATCCAGGATCACGTTGATGCAATCGAATTGCAGAAGACGCAGACGCAACAGGGCGAAAAACAACGCCAGCAAGAGCTAGCTAGACAGGCTCTGGAACGCAAGAGCGAAGAGGATGAAGCGCTGGCGCTGGCCACGGCACAAAGCTCCGTCCAAAGCTTGGAACAGCACATCCAGGATCTCCGGCGGCAAGCGGAACGTGTGATTAAAGCTCCCGGCGCCCAGCTCAAATCCGCACCCTTCCACACCGCTTCGAATTTGAAGTCTCTTGAGACCGGCACTGAAGTCGTGATCATCGTGGTGACCCCGTACTGGTACGGCGTGGAAACGGAAGACGGTCAGCACGGCTGGATTCATCGCGAGCAACTGGAGCCGCTGCCGTGACGCGAACCCATCCGACGGCAGCTTTGACGCGGGGCTTGTTTTTTATCTTCTGTCTCGCAGTATCCGTGCTAGGGGCCCGCGTTTCCTCAGCTCAGAGCGCTCCGTACGAGCGCACGTTTGCGCAGTCGAAGTCGGCGGTTGAGAAAACTCTCAAGGAGTTGCAGCCTTCCACTTCGGGCCGGCTGCCGGTGCTGGATGGTTTCACACGTCCGGGAGATCGTCCTCTCGACCGCTTTCAGCGTGGTTACTATCAATGCGTGATCGAGGTGAGTTCCACCGTTGCTGGCGAAACGCTGGTGCGAGTCAGCGCCAAGATAACCGCTTGGTACGCAGATCCCGCTTCATCGAAGTCCGGTTACCAGGTACTGCCCTCGAATGGCCGCGTGGAATCTGATTTTCTGGATCGTCTTGAGGACGCGTTGGGTGGCGGCGCATCGCCCTCGACGGCGAGTCCTCGTGCGAGTTCGGCGACGTCGCTGCCTGGCAGCAAAACCGGAGTGTCTACCCCTGCGGTTTCAGCGCCGATTCCAAACACTGGAATCCCTGCAGGCTCAATGGCGTCCTCGAAGCTCCCCTTAGCACCAGCGAATTCTCCGTTCAAGCTGGGAAATACTGTCGGCACGGAGCGGGCTGCTTCGCTGGAGACCCAGAAGGCTGTAGCTGATAAACACATGGAAGAGCTCACCAAGGAAGCCAAGGGTCTGGAGGAAATTCTGCACAATCAGGCCCACCCAAGCAATCTGGTCTCCGTTAAGAAGTCTGATACGCCTGTGCTGGGAAGTCCGATCGAAGGCGCCAAAGTTCTGTTTCTCGCTACCGCAGAAGACGAGTTTGAGATTCTCGACATGAACGCGAGCTGGGTTCACGTTCGAATCTCGGGTCTTTCTCGCGGATGGATCCGCCGCTCCAGTTTGGAAATGCCTGCGACTTTCGCATCCGATGCGAAAGTTGAAAATCCCGCGTCCCCGGCCGCCACCGAACACTTTCAAGTGAAGGACGAGCAAATCGCATCTTTCCCCGGAACCTGGGAGCCACTCCATGGAAAGACCGTGAAGATTCTCACCGTGCAAAAGATCAGCGGCACCGCAGCGGAAACGGACGCGCAAGCGAAACTGAAATTCGCGAAATCGCTGTTCGACAAGGAGTACGCCGAACTTACACAGTCTTCAACCACTGCGACAGGAGTCGTCCTTATTTTCGATTCAGAAGACGGTGGAATGGCCGCAGCGACTCTACCTGTGCTCCAGCAATGGAAGGCCGGTACACTCTCAGAACAAGCGTTCTGGCGCCGTTGCTTCTTCGACCCACCAGAAACATTTATTTCGCAGACCGGGCAGTAGTCCAAGGCAACGCTTGGGCTCGTCGCAGATTCCAGCGGTAATGCCCCGCCCAAGGTGCTTGTCCCGACGCGATCGTTTCATGAACTACGGTGCTCGACGCCACTCGGTTCCGAAGCTATGCAAGCGAAGGTTGGTTGACGCGTTGGCCGTGCCCCTTAGTACGAACGGAAACTTGCTGCTGGTAGCTCATAGTCGATTGCCGGTCTTAAGCAATTAGGCACTATTCTTTGCCCTGAGGTTGCTTTCGTTCACGGATTCCAAGCAGCCGCCTTGCCTCTTCCAGCGCGGGATCTAGCTTTAGGGCTTGAGCGAAGGCTGAACGGGCCTCAGAAGGCTTGCCCGTCTCATCCAAAAATAGTCCCAGCTGCAGGTAAGCCGGTCCGCTATTCTCATCTGCAGCCTGTTGGGAAAGCCGCTGTTCGATTTGCGACGCTTCTGCGGGATCGACCTGTAAGGCCTGCCAGTAAGTTTCTCGCACTTTGGCGTAATCTCCCAGCAAGCCATACAAAGTGGCGATAGTTTCATAGCAGCGGAATCGAACTTCGGGATCGGAGGCCAATGGAATGGCCGTCTCATACTCTCGGACGGCATCTTGATAACGTCCACTCTGGGCCAAACCGGAGCCAAGATTTATGTGACGAGTGGAGTCGTGGGGATCAATCCTGACCGCAGCCTCCAGATGAGGCATCGCATCCTGGGGGCGGCCCAGCCGAAGCAGCGACTTGCCGACGTTGTCCTCGGCGAACAGATTGTTTTCGGTCAGTGCTGAGGCGTGTGCCCAGAGAGTGTCGCTATCGCGCCAATAACCGATCTGGCGCCAAGTCAAGATTGAGAAGGCGATGAGGATAATGACAGCGGCAGCGGCGCGTGCCGGCAAACCAATTTTCTTGCTGTCCGCCCAGTCATCCACGCCCCAAACCAGCAACACGAAGATCCCAATCAGCGGAACATAGGCGTAGCGATCGGCCATGGCTTGTTGGCCGACCTGAACCAATCCGATAACCGGCACCAGGGTTCCGAGATACCAGAGCCAGCCGGTCACTAAGTATGGGCGCGTTAGGCGGAGTTTCCATACGAAAAGACTAACCGCAACCAGAAAAACTGCTGCCACTCCCAATTGCAGAACGGTAAGGCTGGGGCCGGGGTGGGGATAAAGGACGGCTAGCCTCGTCGGCCAGAACCCTTTCCATATATACATGGCATAGGCGTAAAGAGCGTTTTGCAGTCTTACCCAAAGGGAAAAGTCCTGCAGGGACCGGACTGCGCCTCCTCTTCTCTGCGCCAGGACGGTGATAATCGCGCTGCCGGCGGACAGTATCAATAAAGGCACCTTCTCCAAAACCAATCGCGACCAGGACGCGGGAGCAGGCGAAAGCGTCGCACTGGAAAGCAGAGGACGGGCCTGCTGCGGCAGTCTCTCGCGGCCCCGCGGATGTGGACGGACGGGCTGACTCGGTTTCTCAGTTCGGCGCAGCGGCCAGTAGTCAAGCAGCAACAGTACGAAAGGGAGCGTGATGACCATCGGCTTTGCCGCAAGGCCCAGCATGAATAGCGCGAGAACGGGCAAGTAGCGGCGGAGGTCCGGCTTCATCGCGTACCGCCCGTATGCACCAAGCGCAAGTAGAAACAACAGGGTACTCAGAACGTTCTTGCGCTCTGCCACCCAAGCCACGGATTCCACGTTAAAGGGGTGCAGCGCGAATAATGCGGCGACTAGCAAACTGCGCCCCGGCGCGGCGGTCGCCCCATTCAACAACAGGAACAGCAGCAGCACGTTGAGTATATGAAGCAGAACATTGGTGAAGTGATGGCCAACCGGGTTCACCCCGTAGAGTTGACAATCAAGTGCGTGGGAGAGCCAAGTTAGCGGCTGCCAATTGTCCCATTCTGTGGACCGCCAGGCCCAGGTGAAAGTATTCCAGGTGAGTCCCGCCTGCACATGGACATTTTGAGTGACATAATTCTTGTCGTCATAGTTTACAAAGTCAGCGCCCCTTACTGGGCTATAAACGACTGCGGTCGCAATAGCCAGGAAAATATATGCAAGAATGGTGAGGCGTCGATTCATCCCAAGCTTTGATTGCGCGGTCTGCCGGCTCACATTTCTGCTTGGGCCTCCAGCGGTCGTCCAAAAAGCTGCGAACTTCTCATCCTCAGAAATGAAGAGGAATCAGCGAAGGCACAATGCGTCAACATTATACTTAAGGAAATTCTGAATAAGGCCGTGTCTTTTGGGTCGTAAGTGTTCAGTCACGCCGGGGCACGGGTTTGGATTCGAGTTTTCGCCGGCCGCCGACTGGCGGCGGCGACCTTCTACTCTTCGGCAGTGATCCCCCGAGACATTTATTTCGCAGGTTGGGCAGTTGTCGAAGGCAAATCCCAAAAAGCATAGGGAAAAACGCAACCGTGCTACAACAGTGTCGCACAGTTTTGCACATGTTTATTGCAACATCCCACAAAATCCGCTTCCGGATTGGATTCTGCTTGACGTAAGAATTGACAAATGTAGAATGGCCCGCGACGGCTTTTGGCGTTTCCATTTGCAGGACGTCAAGAGTAGTTGTTGTAGCCCGCGGGGGAGTCGGTAAAGCCGAATCAACTTCGGGCGAACAAGAACAGCTCAGGAATGATAAAGCACGCTGCAGGGGCCAGCGAGACAACTGTTGCGGCAGCGCACCAAAAAGTAGAGGCTGGGCTTCCGCGTCCCGGTTCATCGAGCCCAACCCAATTCGAAAAATAACGGAGGAGACACCAGTGAAAACAGCAGCAGTCGCAAGAATCCTACTTGGCTTGGCCGTGTTGGCGCTAATCGGCGCAACCGCTCTGGCCGAAGACAACAGCAAGTCGACAATCACCATCAACGGCGGGCGGGAAACGGTTTTCATGAAGGCACCCTCGCATGTGAACACCGTTAGGACACCGTGCACCAAAGGTAAGTTCTATGACAACATTTGCGACGGCACCATCGACACAGGTGAAGGCTACACGATCTCCGACGGGAGCCCAATCGGCACCGAGTACACACCAGCTGCCCAGATCAAAGTTCTGAAGACCGGCACCACTAAGAAAGTTGGCGTTACCGTTGGCTTCGTGGAAGGCACGAACGGCGCCATCGTTGATGTGGATAAGGACTGCAAGAATTTGCCGTGCGGCAATACTGACGGCGGCAAGCATCTTTGCCAGGGGAAGCCCACGAACCTTTTCACCTTCGGCGACGCTTACACGGTGGAAACCATCAAATGCAAGATAGCGGTGAAGAAGGGCGAACTGCTCTGGGTCTATGTCCAGTCCGATGCCAATTCCTGGCTGGCGTGGGACCTCTCTGCCGCTCTCGGCGGTGGGGTCGAAGGGACCAACGACGTCTGGGGAACGTACGACTCCAGCGAGAATGTCGGTGGACTGGCGATTTACTAAGATTGAATCTGGGTTGGATTGACGACTTCGCTTGCTGACCTGCTGTTCGGGCGTGAGCGTTTGAAATCGAAGAAACTATACCGCCGGTGTTCAGCTCAATGCAGCTGTCACCGGCGGTTTTTTTCGTCTGCATGTACGCACTCCGGGCGATACAGGACTTGCTGCTGGTTCCCTTGGCCGCCTTGGGTCGTGGATAGAGATTGCCGGCAGCATCGAAGGTTGGGTTGGCCGTCGAAGCCGGAGTTATGCAGCACGTTTTTTCGTCCAACCGCTTCCGCTCAGCCGTGGGATGCACGTAGCGCTGCACTAAACGAATCGCAGTATGCCCAACGATCGCCGCCAGCGTGGCTAGACCGCCGCGCCCACTTCAATACACGAGATTTCAAGCGCCGCTGACGAGGCAGCGACGGAACCGGAAGGGAGGCCAAATTGAATGGCGAAAAGATTGGAGGCGCGGGTCGGAATCGAACCGACGCATAAAGGTTTTGCAGACCTCTCCCTTACCACTTGGGTACCGCGCCCTATGACCTAAGTTAGCGTTATCGCGCACAAAAGTCCACAGGCCAACCTACTCCTCAAAATGAAAAAGCCCGCGAGGCCGCAGGACTTTGGTCAACGTTAAATCTGGAGCGGGAGACGGGATTTGAACCCGCGACTTCGACCTTGGCAAGGTCGCACTCTACCACTGAGTTACTCCCGCTCGGCAGTCTAGATTATAAACAAGCCCTAACCTCGCGGCAATGCCGGACGTCCCTCAGTACGCGCAGCCGGTCTTGGGCTTCTGCATGGCTTCGTTGGCCTTGGCCGTGATCTGGTTTCGCACGTCCCAGAGTTCTTTGTAGAAAAGGTGCTCCATCCTTTGATGAAGAACCTCGACCGGCGTGCCCATCGTGCCGATCACGCCGCCGCCGATAATCCTCTGCGCCAGCTTGAGATGATGAAAGCGGAACAAATGGATGCGTTCATCGAAATCCAGCAGACATTCCGCCAGATCGTGCAGACCGAAGAATTCCTCGTGCCTCCGGTAGAGATCATCCACGCTGAGGTTCGCCTTGCGCAGTTGCGCGTAGAATGCTTCGCCTAGGCGCGGTCCGACGTGAAGCATGGAGAGGAATCCAGGTGAATCCAGCCCGCTCCCATGCCCCAACCCGGCACGAATGATGTGGTAGTCGTAGGGCGTTATGGTCTCCAGGACGTGCAGCATGGAGATCGGATAGTCCAACATGTGGTTGCCGCGGCGAATCAAGCGAGCGGCGTTCAAGAAATCGTCTTCTTCGATGAGGGCACGCGCGCGTTGCAGTTCCCAGGCAACACCCTTCAGTAATAATTCAGAAGCCTGATGGACGACCTGAAAGGTCATCTCGTCTTTGTGCAGGAATTCATCGGGGGACTTTTGCAGCGACAGCAATTCGTCGGTGTGCAGGTAGCGTTCGTAATCGGAGGCTCCCTTGCCCGGTAAAATCGGTTTCTTGAAATCTTCCATGCGAATTACTCCAAACTCGACCAATCAACTCGCGAAACAGACTAATTCCGCGCCCCGGTCCACTGCGGATCCTTTTCCGGCGCCACAATCTCGCCATCGCGCATGTGAATCATGCGGTCGCCATAGCTGGCGGCTTCCGGGTTATGCGTGATCATCAGCACGGTCTGTCCCAATTCATGGTTGGAATGCCGCAGCATGTCCAGGACGATCTCCGAGTTCTTTGAGTCCAGGTTGCCGGTGGGTTCGTCCGCGAGCACGATGGCCGGCTTGTTAATCAGCGCCCGGGCCAGCGCAACTCGCTGCTGCTCGCCTCCGGACAGCTCGGAAGGCCGGTGCGGAAGCCGTTTTTCCAGGCCTAGCAAGCCTACGATCTTGTCGAAATACGCGGTGTCGCGACTCCCGTTGGCCCCGGCAATGTCCAGCGCGATATTGATATTCGAACGCGCATCGAGCGTGGGCAGCAGGTTGAACTTCTGGAATACGAATCCGATTTTGCGCTTCCGCATGCGTGTGCGTTCGGCGTCGGAGAGTTGCGCGAAATCGTCTCCGTCGATCACCACGCGCCCCGAATCGGCCCGCGCCAGTCCGCCCAAAAGATAGAACAACGTGGACTTGCCGCTGCCTGAAGGGCCAACAACGCTGACAAACTCGCCCTTCTGCACGCTGAAAGAAATCCCGCGCAGCGCCGGCACTTCGACCTTACCCACACGGTAAGTCTTGCGCACATCCACGGCTTCGATGAGAACTGCCATCCAAACAATCGATATTACACGAAGCCAGTAGCCAATGTAGGCGCGAGCGTCCAATGTTGGCGCGAACGTCCACGCTCGTGCGGTTCGGGATGAAACTCATCGTTTGTCGGAGTCTCGAATCAAGCGGCGGTGGTTCGGGAAAGAGATTGCCTAGAATTGGATTGCCCGCGCTTCGGGCCGCGCTTGCGAACCAGCAAGAGGCGTATGCGCTCCAGCAACTCGACTGGCGCATACATTCCTTTAGGCAAGAAAACATCGGCCTTGCTGTCGCGATCGTAAATTTTAACTTTGCCCGACAGAAGAATAACCGGAGTCGGCGGCGAAAGGCTTTTGATTTCTTCGATCAGTTTAGTTCCGTCCAGGCCGGGCATGATCAGATCGGTGAGCACAAGATCGACTCCCCCCATCTTAAACCGCTCGAGGGCCTCTTCGCCGCTGGTGCACGTCACCACGCGATAGCCACGTGTTTCCAGCATCACTTTGCGGATGGAAAGCGATTGTTCGTTATCGTCGACGCAGAGGATCGTTCGTTTTGGCTTCATTCGTGTTTCCGAAGGCAGCAAACCGGCCAACTCGTTCGCCGGAGGAAATCCGAAAACTTTCTTGATCGAGAATTCAGAGCGAGATGAATCGTAAAGGCGAAGCTCGGAGATGTAAAGTGCCGCCGATGCTAATGGCGTAGTCTCCCTATTGATAAATTTCCGCGATTGTGCAGGGGAGCATTTTTCCTGCACATTCGCGCATGAAGCAATCAGAACGAGACTTCTCCGCGCAGGACCTCGACAACATTTCCACCGACCCGCACATTAACCACTCTGTCATCCTGGCGCGAGGCGCGAACAAAAATCCGGCTGGGGCGTTTCATCTCGATGCCTTGTTCGATCAACACGCGCTCGTCTGATTGTGCTACGCCGTGAGCGACCATCCACGCAGCCGCACATCCTGCAGCCGAGCCCGTCGCCGGATCTTCGCCGTTATAGAACATCATGCGAGCGTGCAGTCGTGCTGCGGGATCCACAGCTTCGCGACTGACAAAATAAAAAAACTTTCCTCCGGCACGCTCGAGATACTCCTCGGAGCCTCTCATGTCCACGCGCAGATTGCGAATGATTTCCAGCCCGCGCAAAGGGACGATAGTGAAAGGCACCCCCGTCGAAATTGTCTGTATGGGTAAAGAAGGATCGATGTCGCCGTCTTTCAAACCTACGGCGCGCACCACCGCCTCACGATCATGCCCCTCGCCGAACTCGGGGTTAACCTGGGTCATCTCGCCGAAAACCGGCTGCCCGGGCTTTTCCTCGAATCGCACCGGAACTTTGCCCACGTTGAGGTCGAGCACAATTTCGTTCGCGCCCCCTGATCCGTGCAAGTGAGACCCGAGGAATTGAGGTCCGCTTGATTGAGATCCGCGTAATTGGAATGCGGTTCCCAGCGTGGGATGTCCAGCGAACGGCAATTCCTCCTGCACCGTGAAGATTCGCACCCGCACGCCGCGTTCGCGTTCGACCGACGCCTCGCGTGGCAGGATGAACGTGGTCTCGGCAAGATTCATCTCCCGCGCCAGCGCCTGCATTTCGTGGTCGCTGAGCCCGCGGCCATCGAGAAAAACCGCGAGAGGATTGCCCTCAAAAATCCTTGAAGAGAAAACGTCCAACTGCACGAACGGAAGGCGGCGAGGTTCTTTTGCCATGGTTGGTTATTTTAACGCGTAAGCTTGCTTGCCGTCGTTTGACTGAATTTTACCCGCCGCGTATCCTAATAACTGTATGCGCATGTGCTCCACCTCGCGCCCGATGTGCTGTTGTACACGGGCTTCGTCGTGTGGGTAATGCGAACCGGTTTTCCTGCACCCACCCGGCGAACTGAGGGTGGGTTTCGTGTTTCTGCCTGAGACGCCGCGTTGAAAGGTGGCGGCGGGTCCCGATTAACCCTATTCACTAAGGAGAGATTAGATTATGAGCACCGACACTTTAACCGAAGCGAAAATCCTCCGAATTAATGATACTGCCCCCGACTTCACTGCCGAAACCACACAAGGCACGATCCACTTTCACGAATGGATCGGCGACGGCTGGGCGATCTTGTTTTCACATCCCAAAGACTTCACTCCCGTTTGCACTACCGAACTCGGCTACATGGCCGGTCTTCAGCCCGAATTCGCCAAACGAAATACCAAAATCATCGGACTGAGCGTTGATCCGGTGAGCAATCACAGCAAGTGGGCCGCCGACATCGAAGAGACGCAAGGCCACAAAGTGAACTACCCGATGATCGGCGACACCGAGCTGAAGGTCGCCAAACTCTACGGCATGTTGCCCGCCGAGAGCGGGACCACCGCGGAAGGCCGCACCGCCGCGGACAACGCCACCGTGCGAACAGTCTTCGTCGTCGGACCGGACAAGAAAATCAAGCTGATGCTTATCTATCCCATGAGCACCGGCCGCAACTTCGACGAAGTGCTGCGCGTGCTGGATTCGATTCAGCTCACCGCCAAGCACAAAGTCGCCACGCCGGTGAACTGGAAGCAAGGCGGCGACGTGATTATCGCGCCAGCGGTGTCGAACGAGGAAGCGCAGCAGAAATATCCTGGCGGCTGGAAGACGCTCAAGCCGTATCTGCGCGTCGTTGCCCAGCCCAAGTAGCGGAGCCGAACCGGTCGCCACGGATACGCACGTAGATGAAAATCCGTGCTAATCCGTGGCCGCATTTCCGCTACGCCGCAAAGGTCGCCGTCGTTTACTGTCTGGATTGATGCGTCAGTTTATACAAGTCGCTGGCAGAGGCGTTTAGAAGATCGCGCAGCACTGCTGTTTCCGCCGTAATGCCGGTTCGCAGCGCCGGATCAACGTCGGGTGCGAACCGGGAAGAATGATTGAACGGAAGCTTCGTGCCGGATGCTTTGGCTTCGGCATATTTCCGTGGGTCTGCTCCACCCAGCGCAAAGTAAAACGACGGGATACCCTGTTCAATGAAATAGGCGTAATCCTCTGAGACCATGAGCGGCTCGGCAGTTACGACGTTGTCTTTGCCCAGCGTTGTTTCCAGTGTTTTCCGTAGCCTCTGCGCAAGCGCGGGATCGCTATACACCGCGTTTGTACTCTCGTACTGCTCGATCAGAGGCTCCCGCTGCGCTCCCGCCGCATCCGCTTCGGCTTTGGTGATGCGCGCGATGGCGGCGAGAATCTGTTTGCGGATTTCGGGCTTGTAGGTCCGGATGGTCAGCCCCAGTTCCGCCTGATCGGGAATGATGTTGTTTTTTGTGCCTGCCTGGATGTATCCCACGGTGACTACGGCCGCGTCGCCGGGTTTGACTTCGCGCGAGACAATTGTCTGCAAAGCGAGCACGGTCCTGGCAGCGATCACGATTGGGTCGATCGTGTTCTGCGGAGCGGCGCCGTGTCCGCCTTTTCCGTAAATCGTAATGCGCACAGAATCGGCGCTGGCGTAAGAATATCCGGGAGCGACGCCGACGGTTCCCGCCGGAAGGTCGTTGCCAACGTGCAGGGCGACGCCTGCGTCCGGCTTGGGAAAGCGGGTCAGGAGACCATCCTCAATCATCTTCTTGGCGCCGGAAATGGTTTCCTCGGCGGGCTGGCCAATCAGCATCAGAGTTCCGTGCCACGTGCTTTCGCTGTGCGCCATGATCGTCGCAGTTCCGAGCAAGGCCGACATGTGCAGATCGTGTCCGCAAGCGTGCATCACCGGAACATCGCGTCCCGAGTCATCCTTCGCGCGGATCTTGCTGGCGTAAGGAAGACCGGTCTTTTCTTCGACGGGAAGCGCGTCCAGCTCGGTGCGCAGCATGATCGTCGGGCCGGGGCCATTCTTTAGGATGGCGACAATCCCGGTACCGCCAACGTGTTCGGTCACCTCATAGCCAAGGCCGCGGAGTCGGCTTGCCAGCTTGGCCGCGGTTTGCGCCTCATGACCTGAGAGTTCCGGATTCTGGTGCAAATCCAGATAGAGCGCATGCGCCTCGGGGTAAACGGCATCTACTTCCTTGGCCGTCGAAGGAGTCTGTGCGAAGCATGCAGCGGTCAGAGCTGCCAGGACGAAAACTCTTGCCCATGTCATAGTGCACGGATAATATCTGCAATCTCGGACGGGCGGCAAATTGGTCGACCATCCACAAGTCGAAACCAACGTTTTCATACACCTTGTTCATCGGGGTCAGCGTTGCAATGTCGAGAATGAGCTTGGGTGTCGGGATTTTTGTGCCCAGCCGGGATATTCTGTGTAGGCATTGTGCGCAGGGCGGCTGAGTTGGGCGTTCAGACTCTGCGAACAATTCAGAAGCATTTTGGAAGCGAGAGGACTCCGGTGAGTCTCACGGTCTTCAAAACCGTCGGTCGTCGTCTTTCGACGGCGATGGTGGGTTCGACTCCCACTCGCTTCCGCCAGCGCCCGCGGGGACAAACTGCGGGCGATCAGAAATTGGGAAGTGAGAATTGCGGTAGCTCCGGTTACGGCGTGATCTCGAAAACGGTGCCGGAGTTATGAGCGCCGCCCTCACTTGTCGTGCCGTAAAGGTTACCCGCCGCATCGAAAATCACGCTGGCGAGGGGATCGCTCCCGTCCGCGCCCTTGCCAAAGCTGTGCAAGACCTTCTCCGTCCACGTCCCGCCGGTGCCGTGCGTGAGCTTGAAGACGGTACCGCAGCCGCAGCTTTTCTGATAGGCGCCGCCGGACGAGGTGGTACCCCATAAATTCCCCGCAGCGTCGAAAGTCAGGCTAGCGTCGGGTAGCATCCCGTCCGTGCCCTTGCCAAAGCTGTGCAGTTCCCTCTGCTTCCACTTCCCGCCTGCCCCAGGCACTAACTGGAAGACGGTGCCGCAGCCCGCGCCACCGCACGGCTTGCGATAAGCGCCGCCCTGCCGAGTCGTGCCATACAAATTCCCAGAGGCGTCAAACATCAGGCCCGCATATGGCTCGTCACCGTTCTTGAAGTCGTCTAGCTCGAAGCTGTAAAGCAGGGTTTCGGTCCATCCACCTGTGCCGGGCGTGAGTTCGAAGACAGTGCCGGCATCGCAGCAAGGTTTATGGCCACCCATGCTAGTCGTGCCGTACAAGTTCCCAGCCACGTCAAAGATCACTCCGGCGACGGGATCACGCGCATTTTGGCAGTTGCCCCCGCAGAAGTTGTACAGTACGGTGTCTGTCCAAGCGCCGCCCGCTCCTGGAACGAGCTGGAAAACGGTGCCTCCGTCATTTTCGCCGCCCGCCGAGGTCGTGCCATACAAGTTCCCGTCCGTGCCCAGGGTCAGAGCAGAGGGGCCCTCCCCGTCCGTCTTGTCAAAGCTGAGCAGCACCGTCTCAGTCCAGTTGCCGTTTGTGCCGGGCGTGAGCTGGAATACGGTTCCACAGCCCGCGAGGTTGCCGCTGTTGCAGTTTGAGCTGGTGCCGCCTACGACGGTGGTGCCATAGAGGTTCCCGGCTGCATCGAAGATCAGGCCGGCGAAAGGCGAATATCCGTCCTGCCCGTTCTTGTTGAAGCTATGCAGTACCTTCTCGGTCCACGTCCCGCCTTTGGTGGGCACAAGCTCGAAGACGGTTCCGAAGTTGCCATAAGCACCACCCACAGTGGTCGTGCCATACAGACTCCCGTCCGCGCCGAAGACCAGGCTGCCATAGGGGCTGCTTCCGTCCGTGCCGTTATCCTTGAAGCTGTACAGCACTTTCTCTGTGGAGGCGGCGAAAGCAGAAACTGCGGCGGGCAGTAGGCTGCACATTGCGGCCAGAACTGTGATCAGCGAAGTCAAAGTTTTCTTGGTCGTCATAAGCGGCTCCTTCAGAGATTGTGCAAGACCCTCGGAGCGAGGATTTCATACGCGCAAAGGAATGGGGGGAGGCTCTGCCTTTGCAAACCAGACGGATTATATACCCGCGCGCGCTGGTGAGCCTCACCCAGCCTGCGCGCGCGCCTCTTTCACCATTTCGACCAGGACTTTTCGAGTTCCCGAGACTTGTATACTCGCTTCCGCCGCGTGCGCGGAGACGAACTGCGGGCGGTCAGAAATCGGTAATTGCGATAGGTCCCGGTCACGGCGTGATCTCAAAGACGGTTCCCCAGCCCCGAGAGTCGCTGTTTGAACCGCCCAAATTAGTTGTGCCATAGAGGTTCTTGCCAGCCGCGTCGAAGATCAGCCCAGCGTAGGGAGAGAACCCGTCACTCTCGTTATTGATGAAGCTGTGCAGAATCGTCTCCGTCCAGTTTCCTCCCCCTGCGGGCGTCAGCTCGAACACCGTGCCGAGACTATGAGCGCCGCCCCCAAGGGTCGTGCCGTAGAGGTTGCCCGTCGCATCGAAAATTACGCCGCCATAGGGGTGTATCCCATCTGTACCGTTCATGAGGAAGGTATGGAGCACATTCAACGCCCAGGTTCCATCTCCGTTCGGTGTCAACTCGAACACCAAGCCGTCTGCACCGCCGCCCGTGCTCGTTCCGTATAAGTTCCCGCCAGCATCGAAGATCAAGTTGCCGGTGGAGCCTGGCTCAATGTCAGAGAGAATCTTCTCCGTCCAGATCCCCCCCGTGTTCGGCGTCAACTCGAACGCCGCGCCACCACCTTCGCCCACGGTGGTCGTGCCGTAGAGATTGCCGGAGGCATCGAAGACCAACCCCCCGTAGGGATAGTACCCGTCCGTGCCGTTGTTGTCGAAGCTATGCAGAATCTTCTCCGTCCAACCTCCGCCTTTCTTAGATGTCAACTCAAACACGGTGCCGCAGCCGTCACGCTGGCAGAGATTAGCGCCGCCCGCAGTAGTCGTGCCGTATAGGTTGCCCGCAGCATCCAAGATCAGGCTGGCATAGGGCGAAGCCCCGTCCTTGCCATATACGCCGTTCTTGCCGTAGCGGTAGAAGCTGTGCAGAATCTTCTCCGTCCAATCTCCATTCGCTTTGGGCGTCAGCTCAAACACCGTGCCGAAGCGATAAGCGCCCCCCTGGTAGGTCGTGCCGTAGAGGTTGCCGGAGGCATCGAAAATCAGACTAGCGGAGGGATAGAACCCATCCTTGTGGTTGTTGTCGAAGCGATGCAGAACCTTCTCCTTCCAGCCACCACCCGCCTTGGGGATCAACTCGAAGACGGTTCCGCAGCCTCCGAAGCTGCATGTTCCCCCGCCTCCGCCCCAGGTGGTGCCGTAGAGATTGCCGGAGCCATCGAAGATCAGGCTGGCGTAAGGATTGGTCCCTCCCTTGCCGAAGCTGTACAGCACCTCTTCGCTGCTTGCTGCAAAGATGGGAGGTGCGATGGTCAGAAATCCGAGAATTGCAACGAGAGCTGCAATCGGCAGTATCAGCGTTTTCTTGGTCGTCATAAGCGGCTCCTTCAGAGATTGTGCAAGACCCTCGGAGCGAGGATTTCATACGCGCAAAGGAATGGGGGGAGGCTCTGCCTTTGCAAACCAGACGGATTATATACCCGCGCCCGCTGGTGAGCCTCACCATGCCTGTGCGCGCGCCTCTTTCACCATTTCGACCAGGACTTTTCGAGTTCCCGAGACTTGTATACTCGCTTCCGCCATCGCCTGCGGAGACAAGCTGCGAGTGCCGGAGGCTCCGGCGGTAATCCAGGCTGGCCTGGAGCTAAGGCGTCCGCCTGTCGGTAAACCGCGGAATGGGTGTATGATTAACGCCGTTTTTGAGCCAAACGTGCTCCGATGCGCCGGGGGGCGACGGACCCGTCGCGAGGAAACTGTAGCGGGCCTGAATCTGCTTGGGTTAGGAGGATTATTTATGCGAGGGAAGAAATCTTCCATCGGATTGACGTTGGCGATCTTCATGGTAGCCCTGCTCGTGGCGGGAACGCTGGCGGTCGCCCAGGAAGAAAAGGTCCTGCATAGCTTCGGCGGCGGCACGGACGGCAACGAACCCTATGCCGGCCTGATCTTCGATGCGTCCGGCAGTCTCTATGGCACGACGGCCTATGGCGGCGGGGGGACGGACTGCGACGGCAACTGCGGAACGGTATTCGAGTTGATTCCAAAAGCGGGTGGGGGCTGGATGGAGGAGGTGCTGCATACCTTCGACGGCGCCGACGGGGCGTCGCCCACAGGTGGCCTGGTCTTCGATGACTCCGGCAATCTCTACGGCACGACGGGCTCGGGCGGCGCCTATGGCGATGGCACTGTCTTCCGACTCGCACGCGGCGCAGGCGGCAAGTGGGCCGAGACCGTGCTGCACGAGTTCTGCCCGACCGGCATCTGCAGGGACGGGGCCATTCCTTGGGCCGGACTGACTCTGGACGCTTCAGGCAACCTCTACGGCACAGCCATCGCGGGTGGTGGCGGATGCTATGAGGGTTGCGGGGTTGTCTTTGAGTTGACTCGTAAGGCAGACGGCGGCTGGGAACAGAAGGTTATCCACGCTTTCAACGGCACGGACGGGGCTGGTCCCTACGCCGGAGTGACTCTCGATGCCTCCGGCAACCTTTACGGCACAACGCTCTACGGCGGCAGCGGGCCATGCTTTAATGGAGGCCCTCCCCTGCCCCCCGGCTGCGGGACAGTCTTCGAGTTGACTCGCCGAGCAGATGGGAGCTGGAAGCAGAAGGTGCTCCGTAGCTTCACTGAGGACGCGGATGGGCTCTATCCCTATGCCGGCGTGATTCTCGACGCCTCCGGCAATCTCTACGGCACGACCGCCGAGGGCAGCGACGGAGGGACAGTGTTCGAGCTGACGCCCAGAGCGCGCGGAGCCTGGAAGGAGAAAGTGCTGCATAACTTTAGTGACAGCGGCACGGACGGGACTGATCCCACCGCCAGCCTGATCTTCGATGCCGCTGGCAACCTCTACGGCACGACGAACAGCGGCGGCGCTTACGGCATTTACGGTACGGTGTTCGAAATGTCGCCCAAGGCTGGCGGGGGCTGGACAGAGAAGGTGCTGCACAGCTTCAACAACAACGGCACGGACGGGTACCGACCGGGTGCTGGCCTGATCCTAGATACCGCCGGAAATCTTTACGGCACGACCACCAGCGGCGGCGCATACGGCGACGGGACGGTGTTCGAGATCACGCCTTAGCTTAGGCGTCCCGGCGTCTCGTTGTTGTCTTATGCGAGGCGCGCGAATTATGGGGATGGCGCTCGTGGTCTTCGGTGAGGTGTCGTCTCTTGGGTTCAGCTTGTTCGGGCACGAGGGACCGGTTGCGGGAAGGCTCGACTCAGTGTCCTCAAGGGCTAAGGCCTTCGCTGCGAGTTCACCCCAGCACTGAAAAGTGCAGTGCCAACCAAGGCCAGAGTTTGTCCGCTAAGTTCACCCGGCCTGTGCGCGGGCCTGTTGCACCATTTCGACCAGGACTTTCCGAGTCTCTGCCGGCGTGCGCGCTTCGCGCAAGAACGCGATGCGAGTTCCGCGGACGCCGTCGTTAGTCTTGAGGCGCACATGAAAGCCGAGGCGATCGACGGCTGTCATCGTCGCTTCCTGTGACTCCATGCCGACGAATTTGCGGGCCAGCAGGACGAGCGCGTCTTTGTGGTCGGCGTTCATGTGCTGAATGATTTCGGTCATGGAGTC
>DATNHO010000150.1:0-2806 GCA_035604895.1 Terriglobales bacterium
TCGCCCTTCCTTCAAGCTAGCGGGAGATACTTTGAATTCAAATTCCTGCTTCTCTCCGCGATGGTGGAACTCCACGGCTAATTTCGAGGGCTCCACGCCCCAACCGTCCGGCACTTCCAGGCGCAGCGTTCCGTTTATCGCCCCGGATAAATTGCTCGAGACCCCAACTCTCACGCGGGATTTCTCATCGCCTTGTGTGGGAATCACCTGCTGGCCAGGTTCCAGCATCACCGAAAATGCGGGGACGAGCGCAAGCGTTCGCTTCCGGTCAACACCTTTGTCATCGACAAACGGCGCGACCACCGGAGTTGAAATCTCCGTCTCCGGACCATCCGACCCTCCTAATTTATGCGTACCGCCAAAGAGAGTCAGATCGTGCGCCGAGTGATGAGTGTGATACTGCGCCGCCACGTGAAATGGAGGCGGTGGAAACGGCAGCGTAACGTAGCCTGCATCATCGACGGTGTTAATGGCGTCAGTTTCGGGATCGGCGCGATGCCAGTAGGGACGGGTATAAAAATTGCCGTCAGCAGCGTCGGCAGGAATCTGCACAACGAAGTTGGCATACTGATCTTTGCCCGGCGCTACGACGAGGACGCCTTCCTCATCAACCTGCCTGGCCCACCCTTGCGGAGCATCGAGTCGTAACCGGTCCATGACCAACTGATACTTTGAGCCGTTGTGAAACTTCACCCTCACCAGGAACTTCTGGCCGGGAGACACGACGGTAAGCGCATCCTCTTCTTTCGGCCAGTTCGTATCAGTGCCCTGCGGGGGTGCGACAGTGGCTTCCACGGAAACATTCATGGCCAGGTTAAGCGCCGCTTGCATCTGTTGCTGTTTCTGACGAAGGCGTTCCATCAATTCGTCCTTCAACGCTGGAGTGAGGTCGCTGCTTTGCACCTGGTTTGTGGTTGAGTTCAAGCTTCGCAAAGCGATCATCAGCGGTATAGCCGCAACCCCCATGTCTTTTTCGCTTCGCTGGGTTGCATCCTGAATGTGGTTCGCGATCTCTATCAATTCTTGTCGCAGCCCCGGTGTCTTTGACTCTTCCGGCCCCAATCGCGAAGCCAGCCCTGGCAAACTTGTGTCAATCCCATCAAAGAAATCCTGTTCATGGCCATCTTTGTCCGTTGTCGACGGCAGAGCGGAATCCACCAGCTTGTAGAACGTGTAACGAGGGCCGGGGTCGACCGAAAAACCTCCCACGCCCTGGGACTGCTGATGCCGCAATCCCTCCAGCGCAAACTGGATATACGACGTCCCCAGCCTTGGACTTGGTTCGCCCGTATTCAACTTGACGGTGTAGTTTTCCGCCGGACAAGTCTGAACTCCAAACCCGCACACGTTCCCGAGGTAAAGTTTCTTCGCCTGCCACGGCAGCAGGCCTTCCTTAATCTGTTCCGGAAATCGGTTCGGATCCGCCGCCGCACGGAATGCCTCACGCGTAAGGATCGATGATGCCTGGTGATGCCCATGTCCGTCACGATCGGTGCCAGAAAAGCGCGCGACCAGCACGTCCGGCCGAAAAGTGCGAATCACTCGCACCATGTCTCCAAGCGCGATGTCGTGACCTTGCCACTTCTCAAATGTTTCCGCGGCATTCTTGGAAAAGCCAAAATCCGCAACTCGCGTGAAGCGCTGTTCCACGCCGTAGTAACGGTCGGCGCCCAGCAGTTCGAGCGTCCGCAGAACGCCCAGCACGTCGAACAGATTACTCCCTACCTTATTTTGTCCGCCTTCACCGCGATTCAGCGTCAGGAGCAGAACCGTCGTACCCTTCCCCCGCGATTCCAATGTGAGCATGCCACCATCTTCGTCGTCCGGGTGTGCCGTGGTTTGCATGAGGCGGGCAGTTGTCTGCAGTCGCAGCAGCATTTCCTGCAACCCGGCCGCGCCTGTGTCCTGCGGTAGAGGATCGACAAATCGAGGAGCGGTTGGGCTGACCGGCGTTGGCGCGACCTGCGCGATCCAGGCGACCGTCAGCAGCAGTATCGGCAAAAGGACAAGGGAAAACTGCGGAGAGCCGGGCCGAACCCGTTGGTGCCAGACCCCACGGTCGTCATTTGTCATAGATAAAGGATTGTTTTTGTCGCGGACGGGAACCAACATTTTTCCTGCGATTGTTTCCAGATCATCGACTGATTAGAACAGAAAAGGATAGCCGAAACTCACTAACATCCTACCTGATTCACTGCCCTTGCGGGTTGCGCACGCTTTCCTGGCACTGGTGAGCGGCGGTCAACACGGCATCAAAGTCCTTGCTGCTGCGCATCTTCGCCAGCAACGGATCAGATAGCAAAGCCGAGTATGAGCAGTAGTTCTGTTCAACCGCGGCCGTGAGCATGTGGAGGGCAATCGCAGGTTTGCCGCAGAATGCCATGATCGTTCCTTCGTAGTACCAGGGCTCGGGATCGGGTTCCGCCAGCACTGAAGTTTCGGTCTCGGTGGCGATTCTTTCCAACTCCGAAGCAGGGCGCAGCCCCAGGCAGGCTTCCAGCAGATCCCGATGGTAGCGCGGATTGCTCGACACCTTCTTCACGCTCTCACGCGCCTCAGCCAGTTTTCCCTCGCGCAGCAGAACCGAGAGGGTTGCCGACGCAGCCCACTCCGAACCCGCATCCAGACTTATGAAGTCCATCGCCCGTTGGGTTTGGCCCAACTCCATGAGTGCCCAGGCGCACGACCGGAACTGATAGTTTCCTGGAGACAACTCCAGCGCAGTGTCGCACTCGCGCGCCGCTTCCTCTTGCATTCCGGCGTAACGAAGAACGAACGCCATGGTGAAATGAGCTTGCCCGCTCTC
>DATNHO010000151.1:0-12391 GCA_035604895.1 Terriglobales bacterium
GGCGGGTTGCTCTCCAGCAGAGCCCACCTCCGCTTCGCCAGCCACCCTCATTCTGTTACGATTACATCCGTTCGTCTACGAGGTATCAGCGAACGGCAATCCGTCCCTGATTTCCGTGTCTCACCCGAGGGGCGCGGCGCAGAGGCTGTCCGGGATTTCGATATCTGGATTCCACTCTTCCAAACCTATTCATCGACAGAATTCCGCATCGGTGATGTCGCGTTCCGTACATTTACCAGGGAGATCATGGAAGAGTGGTGGGGGCGAATACCCTCCAAAGTCCGTGAAGATCCTTCGAGCATGGCAGCTCTTAACCATAGAAGGTCAGAACTTCAGGCCGGCTTGGCGGCTTGCGTTTCTGTTCGCGCGGAAAGGGGTAAAGCTGTCGAAATCGCGCAAGCAAGAGCCCAGAACGCGACCGCTCTCTTGAGATTTCTGTCGCCAGCCAATCTTAATTCGCGCCTCACTAGCTATTGCACTCCGACCGTCGCGAGGGCACCTCTAGAGCTGACAGAGGTGTTCATGAACGCTGATCGCATTGACCACATCAACCGGGGTCTCCAGGATCAGCGTGCGGTGGACTGGCACCTAGATCGAAGTCTTCAATTACGGCCTGGAGTTTTGGAAAATCTGCATCGCCTAGCTCTGGACACGTCCACCGAGTTCCGCCGGAGCCTGTACGACGCGTTAATCCTGTATTCCAGACAGACACTGGCCGTCGAGGTCTCTGACAAGCTCGTCTTCACCCTGTCCGCCCTCGAATCTATGCTGCTGAGAGACGCAAATGAGCCCATCCAAAAGAACCTGGGAGAGCGCATGGCATTTCTGATCGGCCAAACGACCCAGGAGCGCAAGGACATTGTCAAAAACATTGACGAGGTCTATCGAATTCGTTCAGCTTTTGTTCACCATGGCCAAACGTCGCGCCATGTGGAGACCGTCGATCGTTTTTTGGTGAATGCGTTGGCCACGTTTTCTAGACTGATGGACCTCTCCATAAACTACCGAACGAAGGCAGCGCTGGTCGGAGCTTTGGAAGATTTGAAGATGTCGTAGCCATCTCCCCGTGGCTGACTCGGTGCAATTTGAACACCCTCGATCTAGTCTCGGAATTTCCCGAGCGGAATCCGTGGTCCTGTCGGGTTCCCTAGAGGTTTCTCGCCGGTGTCGTGGTCCTCGCTCGTGGGTAGCAAGTTGTAGAATTCTATGAACCCATGAAATTCCTGGTTACGCTGGCAATGATTGCTGTCTTGTTCTCCCCCGCATTCGCGCAAGAGCCCGCGCAGCAGCGCATGGTGTTGATGATCAGCCTGGACGGCTTTCCCGCGTATTCCTTGGACGATCCGAGGCTTCCGATTCCCACGCTGCGCCACCTTATTGAAAACGGTGTGAGGGCACGGATGACCACAGTCAATCCAACCATCACTTGGCCCAATCACACCACTATGGTGACGGGCGTTCGTTCCGACCAGCACGGCTTGTTGGCCAACGGAACGATCTCACGAACGGGCGGCTGGCCTCCGGTCAAGGTCGACGAGACGATCGACAAGGAAAAGATGGTTCACGCTCCAACCGTTTATGATGCTGCTTATAAAGCTGGGCTCACCACGGCGCAGGTGAACTGGGTGGCGATTAACCGAGCACCCACAATCACGTGGCCCTTCAGTGAGTGGCCATCGCCGGAGGGGCCAGTCGAACGCGAAATGATCCGCAAAGGGATCATCAGTGCCACCGATCTCGAAAACTTTGAGCGATCAAACATCCTTTTCCGCGACCAGATCTGGACGACGGCTGCTGTTCACCTCATCCGCGAGCACAAACCTAATCTCTTGCTGTTTCATCTGCTTTCGCTTGATTCGGTGCACCACGAATATGGGCCAGGCAGCCTGGCTGCCTTGTCAGCCTTCGCGTTTTTGGATGCTTGCGTTGCCAGACTGCTCGAGGCCGTGAACGCCGCAGGCATGCGCGAGCACTCAACCTTCATCATAGTTTCCGACCACGGATTCAAGAAATACACGAAACAGATTCGCCCTGCCGTGGCCTTAGCCGCCGCTAGCCTCGCAGGCGAAGCATACGTGCTCCCGGAAGGTGGATCCGCGTATGTCTACTTCGATCAATCGAAAGCCGCGGAACTGACCCCGAAAGTGGTTCGGGCACTCGAAGGCGTCGAAGGCATCGACAAGATCATTGGCCCGGATGGTTTTGCGGTGCTTGGCTTGCCGCAGCCCGACCGAGACGTGCAAATAGGCCAACTGGTCCTCACTGCCAAGGACGGGTACTCGTTCTCGGGCTCCACCGGAGGTCCGGTTACGGCCGCCATTCCACAGCAAGCCGGCAGTCATGGATACTTGGCTACTGATCCGGACATGGACGCGATATTCATTGCGAGCGGGTATGGAGTCCGTGCCGGCGCCAGGGTAGAGAGGATTGCGAACGTCGACGTCGCGCCAACGGTCGCGAGACTTCTGGGAGTTTCTTTGCCCACTGCAAGCGGAAGACCGATTCCAATACAGTAAGACAGGGGCCGCCGACCGTCGACGCAACCTCACTTCTAATCCGACACGCCTTTATGCCAGAAGTTCAGCATGCGAGCAGATCCACTCCGGAAAAGCGATTGCAGGCGTCGAGTAGCCTTTCCTGTCGTTCGATATCACGGGTGGCTGGGTTCGGAGTGCGAAGCCGCATGTGATAGAAGTACTCGCCCGTGACCGTTGCGGCCGGATCGTCGCTGACTGCGAGCCACACCTGCGTGCGGTACCCCGCGTCCAAATCGTCCGGCGCTCCCGGACCTCCCATCTTTGTCGCCACCCAGCCGGGCTCAAGAGCATTCGAGAGGACACCCGATGCGTTGCGTGTTGGCAATACGGCGTCGAACGAGCCGGGCCTGTTCTTCTGATCGGCCGAGCTACGAGTTTCTTCCGCCGTCGCTACCTCAAATGCACTGGTTGAGTGAAGCCGCCGTTGCCGGCCGAGTCCCAAACCGCGAAACGAACCCATTTTTTTCCGGTGGCATCAAAGGGGATTTGGAACTGCCGGTTTCCGAACGGAGCGAGATCCGCGGCTGGGACCACCTGCCGGTTGGTTGTCTGGCCGTTTCCCCACACTAGTTCTAGGAACTCGAGCGGAAACGTCCATTCGACATCAGCTTTGAAAACACGTTGTGCCCCTGTGCCCTCAACCTCAGACTTTCCGAACAGCACCTCTCCGCTCGTGACGAAGAAATCCCCGGCGCGCATGGCCCGCAGGATCGGGCTCCAGTCTTCATCAAATTTCGGGACGCGATCCAGCTTCACGTAATTCACGATGAGCTGAGGATAGGTCTCATCGTCGGGAAACTTCTGGTAGGTGTCGCCTTCGGCGATCATGTACTTGGCCGACGTCCAGTTGTTCATGTCGTCCAGCAACGCCAAGCATCGCGCTTCACACAGTCGCTGCTCTGATTGGTCCACCGGCAGCGATTGATACGACCCACCGAGAAAGCGGTCGCTCAGAAAGTGCGGCTTCTCACGAACGGCGTCTGGATATCCCGAAGACCCTTTCGCGCGCGGGTGCGCTTGCCAGATCAATCCCCGCTCGCCGCGCAGCATCTCCAACTCCTCGGCTGCCGATCCGACATGATACACACGACCGTACTCGGTGTTCTGTTCGACGGTCGGCTGCCCAGCCTGTCGAACATGAGTCCAGTAGACGGGCCGCGGGAAGATCATCGTGTAGTGGCCTCCCAGGAAAGCATCCGGCTCCTCGCCGGGCATGATTAGGAATGATCGATCAGAGTGGCGGCGGCAGCCCTCGAAATAGACTTTTTGCTCCTTCAGCCGCAACGGTCCCGGATCGGACGGGTGCCCGTCGGAGTGGAAGTCGGACATCATGGCGATGTTGATCCCCAGCGCGCGAAAAACGGGAATCCAGGTAGGTTGCAAGTCGATTGTTCCCGCGTCCGACAATTGCTCGTTGAAATGAGTGTGGAAGTGGCTCACCAGCACTTGGTAGCCGGGCAACGGCTTGTAACGGTCGTCGTGGGTGAAGGCCAGCACCGATCGCTCTGTGGATTCGGCGTTTTCTGGACTCAGATAATAATAGACCGACATACGCTGCCAAGTCCCAGGCGGCGCATTGTACAACGCGAAATTCCCCAGGTTCGATCGCGACTGGTCGACGCGCCTTTTCCAAACCTCGTCGGATACCCCGTGCGGGCGGTACTCCTCTTCATGTTCCGCCTGCCGTATTCCAGCCGAAAAAGACGTGTCGCTGTCTTTGCGATACCAGACATAGCCGAGATTTAACTCGATTTCGCGTGCGAAGAAGAATTTGTGCGGTGGAGGAAAAATGGCAAGGGATCCTGCGTCGGATTCGACGATCTCAAGCCGGTTACGCGCCCGAAGCGCGACGGGGTCGGAGTTATTCGCGCCACCAAATTCATATAACTGCCAGGCGCGCGCAACATCCTGCCATCTCACGCGCGACTTCGTCGCGAAGCCCTTCAGTCCAGCGTTGTACTTGTAGGCCACCGAGGGCTCCTCCGTTTTGGCGATGGCCTCCTGTCGTAGCAGGTTGGTTCCTTTATACACGGTGAACCGCAATTGTCCCGAGAAGATACCCATCTCGAGGCCCGGAAACGTCACCTCGATCCGAGCGCCGTTGGTCCTCACCTGACAGCCAGTCGCGTGATAGCTAGCTTTGGCTCGCCGGATCTCGTCCGGTTTGCGCGGCAGATCAGGATTGGTTCCCACGGTGCCCGGAATCTCGAGTGGGGCGTCCCAGAACGCATTCCACTTCTCCTTCTCCAGCAACTCGGCGGTCACGGGGATGCCGAGTCGTCTCAGCGGCTCTAGTTGCTGCTCGGAAATGCGACGGCGCCCGCTAGTGACCTCGAATTCGGGCGTGAGATCGCGAGCCAACACGGCCCATGCGCCGGTCGCATTTTGAACGGCGAGTTCCACAATGACAGGCTGGCCGTCGCGGATCGTGAAAAGCGTCCGCAATTGCCACCCTTGGGCGCCTTGCCAGGTGAGTTGCAGGCCCGCGCCACTCAGTGTCGCAGCCAGTCCGTTGGATTGCCGGTATTCGTTGAGATCGCAATTCAGACTGGCGGCCATTCCCCCTGTGCAGCCTAGAACGGCTGTGATTAATGCAGAGTGAATCTTCATGCGCATATTGTATAAACGCGGAACGGCAACAGGCCGACCGACCCTGTCCTGTTTCCTCGAAGCGCGTCCCATCCCCGATCGGATTTGAGAACGATTGCTGCCTCTGCAACTTCCTCTAGGTCGGCGCGTCTAAACATGAAACAGAAGTGCAGGCGTGATCGGAGCGAAGATGCTGGATTTGGTAAACCTCGAGCAGCGACTTGATTCGGATTTGAGTTTGAGCGCAGTTGCGGACACTGCCGCCGACGCTGTGGCGTTCTTGGTCCGGAGCGGAGACGCTCTGCGGTTCCTGAATAGCGCCAACGTTGTGTGTCGAGTTCTCCTAGGCCGCCAGCTTCTCGCGATTCAGGAGCGCCACCTATGGGAGTCGATGGAGCGGCCAATTGGCGATGGAGAGAGCGAAACTGGTGCCCGTTACCATGGCTTCGACGACTTCATGTCGCATGGTTTTCCCTCGGTCAGCGGGCTGAGCAAGCAAGTTGGCTACGCTTCCCTCAAGCTCGCACAGGCAGCGGTCTTCCGGAATATGTCGGAACCGGAGCTGCGAAAATTCGAGAACCTAGGGAATGCCTTCGCGCTAGTGAAGCTGGAGCGAAACGAGTTCGCATTGGTGAAGATCTAGTCGCTGCCGCACGGATGCTCCCGGTAAGGGTGTTCCGGCAGATGATCGGCTTCGGAAAGATGGCGACCGTCGAATTCACGGTCGAGAGCAAGGACGATGCCCGCGTTCTGCAATCCATTGGGGATATTCTGAAGAGGGCCGACACGGATGCGCTGTTTAAGTTCCAAGAGGTACTCCAGCACGCCATGCTCCAAGCTGGCGGGAACGCGACGGATGCACTTGATTGCATCATCGCTGCTTGCATCCATCAGTGGCGGCAAGAAGGGCTGGCCGAGTCGGAAGCCGTTCGTGCCTAAGTCCACTTGTTGGTTAGCGTCGGTCAAACACTCACCAGATAGGCATTAATTTCAATCGTGCCGGCCCAGAGCCGGGCCGACCCTGTACATCGAGCCGACCACTCCGCGGCGCGCACCACCAGGTCTCGCCCCCTTGCGCACCGTGCTCACCCGCATCTTTGACCGGCTGGAGGGGCTGCCGCCTGGCTGCTCCCACCCGACTGCCGCATGGAGTTGGAGCTTGAAGAACTCGCGCGTAGTTACCAGGGCTGGAAGAAAAATCGTTCCACGCAGAAGCAGTGAACGAGCGCCCGCCCGTCACTCTCACCGCCGCCGATTTCAGCAAAGTGTAAACTCAAACCCGCTCGCACGGGACCATGATTGCCTGCCTTCGCTAGATCAGCCAGTTGCGGCGGATCGAAAATATTTGCCGTAGAAGGGTGGCAGAACAGGCAGCGCTTCCAGCCGATTCGGCTTATGTGTGGTTTCGCATGCTGAAAGTTTTCCACTCCCTCACGGGCAATTCGGCGTGTGGATAACCAAAGACATCATTGAACATGCTGAAAATTCTCGCTGACAATGTGGTAGGAATCCTGCGCAAGTGTCCACTGTGCTTGCCACGTTCGCATTCAGCCAGTGCAGCACATGAAACTTATCGACGGCGAGCAGCACAGCTCTCATGAGTATCTTCAACAAACGTAGCCGGGAAGAGGCTCCCACACCAGGGCCACGACAGGCGGCGGCTCCACCGGCGAATCCGACAGAACCAACGAAGAAGGAGGCAACACCTTTGTCCACCATGCCCTTTAAAACCCCTGTGCCGGACGGTACACGCGCCCAGGCCAGCATCGGGAAAGCCGTGAAAATTAACGGCCAGATTTACAGCAAAGAAGACCTGTACGTTGACGGTGACGTGGAAGGAAGCATCGAACTCCAGGAGAACCGGCTGACCATCGGCCCCAACGGGAAGGTGCGTTGCCACATCAAAGCGCGCGAGGTCGTAATTTTGGGAAATGTTCAGGGTAACGTCGATGCCAGCGACAGGCTGGAAGTCCGCAAGGATGCCTGGGTGGTGGGCGACATCACGACGGCACGCATCGTGATCGAGGACGGTGCGTATTTCAAGGGAAACATCGATATCGTGAAGCCCGAACCGGCCAAGCCTAACGCCAGTTTGCAGCCCAAGCCGCAGCTTACGCTCGTCGCCGCCGCGGCCGCGGCCAACACCTCCGCCAATTCACAGAGCGCGCTGTGGCAGTCTGAATTTTAACGAAGCACGTAGGTAAAGATGGTCTGAAAAGACCCAGTACTGGCCGCGCTCGTCTTTTGTGGCGTTGCGGCGGCCCAATCGACCGGGTTCTGAGACACCTTCGGTCCAACAGCCATGTCCCCTAAAACTCGGGGGGTTAGATTCTCCGTTAGGCTTGGTTCGGGCTGCCGCATTTGAACCACAATTTGTTTGGCGATCTCGACGCTGGCCGGTTTCCGGCTTCCGCTCGGCTCTTTCTCAGCTTCCAAAATGGTTATGGCGACTTCGAGGGTGGGCCTATCCAGGTCATCTCATTCTGGCGACCGCAGCCGTTGGCTGTTTCGAGGTAGGTGCTCGTAGTGCCAACGTCTGTTAATGTTTCGCCGTTAACGAA
Organism: Terriglobales bacterium; assembly: GCA_035604895.1. Taxonomy (GTDB): domain Bacteria; phylum Acidobacteriota; class Terriglobia; order Terriglobales; family Acidobacteriaceae; genus JABDBE01. The sequence continues at coordinate 7,688 of DATNHO010000151.1, forward strand.
TTCCAACCTTGCCATTCTTGAACGTGCCAGATACTTTCGTACAGGTTTCCGATGACCGGCCGCTCACTTTTGCGCATGTTTTCGTCCGACCTGGCTATCGATCTTGGTACCGCGAACACTTTGGTATATGCCACGGGCAAAGGCATCGTGGTCGATGAACCTTCCATCGTTGCGCTCAACAAGAGGACCGGACAGATAGAGAGCGTTGGGAAAGACGCGAAAGAGATGCTGGGCCGTACGCCGGGGTACATGGTAGCAATCCAGCCAATGCGAGACGGAGTGATTGCCGACTTTGATGCAGCAGAACAGATGTTGCACAGCTTCATCCAGAAGGCTCACAAAAGAAGGCGTCTTGTACATCCCCGCATCGTGATGGGTGTGCCCAGTGAGACCACCGACGTGGAGAGGCGCGCGGTGCTGGATGCGGCCTATCGGGCCAAAGCCAGTGAAGTGCACTTGGTGGACCAGGCCATGGTCGCGGCAATCGGTGCCGGGCTTCCAGTGACCGAACCGACAGGCAACATGGTTGTCGACATCGGTGGAGGCACTACGGATATTGCCGTAGTTTCGCTGTGCGGCATCGTTTACTCACGATCCGTGCGCGTTGCCGGCAACGCGATGGATGAAAAAATCATCGAACACCTCAAACGCCAGCACAATCTGGTAATCGGAGAGCGTACGGCCGAAGCCATCAAACTGGAGGTGGGCTCCGCCTACCCGCTGGACCGCCCCTCCAGCATGGAAGTCAAAGGGCGGGACGCCACGGCCGGTATCCCGAGAACAGTTTCCATTATCGATGATGAAATCCGGCAAGCTCTCTCTGGTTGCGTATCCTCGATTATTCAAGCCGTTCGCGTTGCGCTCGAACGCACACCGCCTGAGCTGAGCTCGGACATCAGTGAGCGGGGAATCGTACTGACGGGCGGCGGTTCGTTATTGAAAAATCTCGACAAGCGGATTCAAGCAGAAACCAATCTTCCGGTTTCATTGGCCGACGACCCTCTGACTTCTGTCGTTATGGGAACCGCCAAGATGTTAGAAGATTTCAAACTCCTCCGAAAACTCTCCATATCCAGCCTCAACTAATCGGGCACAAGGTCCAGATCCACACTCAACCCGGTTGATACCGCCCCGGCCGTTAGGCAGCCTGGATGAGAACCATTCCCCCAGTGCGCGGTCCATTCAAGAGCTTGTGCAGGCGTGGAAGCACATGAGGAAGTGGCAGTCGCCTCGGCTACACCAAGAAACGCCCGCATCTCCGGCCGGTGAGTCGCCTGCTGAATAGTTGCGAAATGTTTTCCTTTCCTGCGGAACTGTTTCGTTTTTGAGAAACCTAAACAATCGAGACACCTGCATGCAGATTGTAATTCACGCACTTGCAAAACAGCTAGACCTGGTTATAAACATGCTACGGAACGTGTACACCTCAAACCCGAAGGGCCGCGATGGTTTCTCACCGCCTACGAGTTCGGCTGGAGCAACGGGAAGCGGTGCTCCGCCTGCTTGACCGCCGCCGCGCCGAAACCGGTGACCCCAATTTGGGTCGCGGCATGGAAACCAAGATCCTGGACCTTGAACTGGCGGACTTGGTGAGCGCTGTGGCGGCCGAAGAGAGTGCGGAAAGGGCTCTGGTTCCAAAAGTCGATCCGAAAGGAACGGGTGAGTAGCGTTAAACTGACGCCAGCATAGCCCATTTCTCGAAGACCCCTGTTGATGCTCTGCTCGGACCGGGCTATCCAGTCGCGAGACGCAGGAAGCTTATCGGCCAGTAGCGCTCCCGCGATGCTCTTCGCACGGGTCAACCGCCGCCGGCGCCGTAGGGTGCTGGAACCTTGCGCCCAAGACAGCACTTCTCACCCACTCTGTGGCTGCCCACCACTGCTAAGCGAGTAATCCTCAATATGGCAACCCAGGCCGAAGCCACTCCGCTGATATTCCACTCGTTGAACTGTGACATGGCATTCGATCACGATAGGGGTATCCAAGCCGAGAGCATTCGGAATAACTAGCTCGCATCGGAGACGTTCGCCGGTTTTGAATAGCCTGCTGGAGATGCAATAGAGCCCTTCGGTGCTCAGATTCTCCGTGATGGCAACCGTGAAGCCGCCCGTGATCTCCTTCGCCGAAAGCCGATCGTCACGGAGACGCATTCGGGGTTGGTGCCCGATCCGAAGATTTTCAGGGTGGCTCTGTGATCGAAATCACCAAATCCAGTTCTGGGGACGTGCAATGAGCGCGGCGCCTAAGCGAGCAGCCATCTACACACGCGTGTCCACAACGCTGCGCGCCCGTGACGCCCCAGGCTTCGAGCAGAATCCCGCTGTCCAGGAAGTCCCAGCAGCGCGGCTGGACCATTGAGCGCGTATACAGCGATCGCATGAGCGGCGCCAAGGCGGACCGGCCATCTATGGGAAGAGCCTTTCCCAAAATCGCGCATCAATAACCGGTCAAATCGCCGATACGGAGTGATCGGCACCGATGGATCGGCTAGTGGTAAGCCTTCCTCTTCAACTGTTGACTTCAGGGCAACGCACTCATTGAGCACGATTTAGGCGCGTTTTTCAGGATTACTCCCTGGGAAACGCATTTGCGGCCGGCTTCTGGTTCGTAGTTCGAAGGCTTGTCGTCCACCGCTTCCGCCCCCGTCCATCATCAATGATTTGGGAACCGACTGCGGTTCAAATCGTCCATAAATTCCGCCGACGTCCACCAGCTTGGCTACGGGGATGGCTACAGTCGAAAATTCGATATCGAACAAGTGTGCATTGACTGCGGCGGGCAGGGGCAGTCCCGCACCCCTTGATCGGGGCGGAACGCCTCGGTCTACTCCGGTGCCGGTCCGAGGCTCAGCGCGATCTTCTTCGCGGTCTCCTCGGGAATGCTGGGCAGAACCACAACGTGACAACTGCACGTGCCGCCCTTACCCGGCACGCTGGCGCGGTATGCGTTCGGGTCTCCCGAATGCTTGGAAATCTTGTCCTGATAGAAGATTCGCCTCGTGGAATTCTCGAAAAGTTTGTCCTTGCGGATACCAAACAACTTCTGTAAGGTTGCCGTCAGCGGTTGGAACGCTTGGCCGGCCTGGCTGGTGACCACGGCGATGCCGGTTGTGACGTCGTGAAACACCGCCGCACCCGTAGTCTCGGGTAACGGCTCCCAGTTCGGCGGAACCGCAATCTGGCAGACGCCTTTGGAATCTTTCACGATTTTCCAGTCGGCCGGCGTAGTCTGTGCCAGAGCGCTTGCCAGCAATGAAAGAAACACAGTTGCACGCATGCACTCTCTCCTGGCTGGAGTTTACCGCCCGGAGAGGTCTCGGCCGGCCGGTGACGTAGGTTTCGCCATTTCAGGTCCTCAGGTATTGACGCGCCGGAACCGTGGTGGAACGGTCCACCATAAGGTTGCCCTCATCGCTGATCCACATCCTGAACCAAGGCAGCGGACGCGGCGCCGGGCCGTCGACCTTCGTCCCTTCCAGATCGAATTTGCTGCCGTGACAGGGACAGGCGATCAGCCCCGACTTCCCCAACTCCGGCGCCCACGTGGTGAGACACCCCAGGTGTGTACAGACGGCCGACAGAGAGTAAAACCCTTCGGGTCCGTGGATGATGTAAATGCCCGCTTTAGGGTCGGCAGTCACGGAGCCTTGTGGATACTGGTCCGCTTTGCCCACATCGGTGATGGGAGAAGGCTCGTAGAGCACATTGGGCGACAGGAATTCATAGCCGGATACCGCAACGCCCACACCCGCCGACGCCAGGCTGCCTAAGCCCAGCTTGACGAACGACTCGCGCCGCGTGAAGCCCCGGTTAGATTGCTGGTTTGCTTTGTCCTTTTCCTCTGGCATACTCCAGTCACCTCGCCCGTATCCCGATCAGGCTCCGGAAGCCCGGTGGTTACTAGGTGGTAGGCTTCCATCGTGATCACCTGCACAACTGACGGAGCGTTGGCGAGATGGACGAACGGTGGCTCAGTCATTCATTGGACAATGGCCCCAGGGACGGGCGCGTTCAAGAAACTAACGAGGTTTCCAGCATCGCCCTCGGTGAAATCGGGCCATTGTACTTTGAGCTCTCGAGTGCGCTGGTACATCTTGGGTCCGTCCTTCCACAGGGCCGCCGCGATTGTGATTACAGTAAACGACCTGCCACGCCCGCGGAGCGCCGGCCCATTGCGGGTGCCCTCACCCTGTGGCCCGTGGCAAACAGCGCATCCCCGCTCAACAAATAGTGTCGCCCCCTCCTGCGGAGACCCGGAGGGCTCGAAATAGCGGATACTGGCGAGGAAAGCGACCAGATCCGCAAATTGTCGCCCGTCCAATGCAGAACGAGGGACATTGCGGGCTTCCGATGCGCGCCACATCTCAGGCGAATGGTTCCACATCACGCCGGCGAACCGCACGATGCTGATCGGTAGCTGCCGCTCTGGTCCGAGTTCGGGTCCGATGCGGCCTCCTTTGCCATTGATCGAGTGACAGGCCAGACAAGACTGTTCTTGAAAAACCTTCCAGCCCCGGTCCGGGCTTGCAGGTAGCAGTGCAGTTTCCCGCCGGGGTCCGCCAGAGTGTCAAGGGCGGAGTGAAAGTTTCCCACCGCGGCGGAGCAAAAGGGGACCACTTCGTGCTTCTTAGCAGGTGTTTCTGTGATTCGTTGGGGGGTGGCTGTAGCGGAGCCCTGCGACCCGCTTGCGGGGCGCGGTTAGGGC